>NZ_RAWN01000355.1:0-5045 GCF_003668895.1 Corallococcus sp. AB045 | reverse complement strand
GGGGCGGGGTGGGGGCCTCCAGCGAGAGCGGCAGCCGCGTGATGCCGTGCCGTGCCAGCGCGTCGTCCACGCACGCGGCGAAGAGGGCTTCCGGCGCGTCCACGGACAGCTTCACCGCGGCGGCCTGGGGGCACGGCCCGCCGGTGGGCGAGCGCCACGTGCAGCGCACTCCGGCGCCTCCGCGCACGCAGGCCAGGTTCGCGCGCTCCGCGTTGACGTCCACGTTCACCACCGCGGACAGCGTGGCGAAGGTGGGGGTCCACTGGACGGAGGGCGCGTCCGCGCAGGTGGCGCCGGGGGCGCGCGCCAGCGCCAGGTCCACCACGTTCTCGCGGAAGACGAAGGGCGTGGGCGCCGCGCTGTAGGCATAGGCCGCGTCATCCCAGGCCCAGCCCGGGCCCATGCCGCCGTCCATGCCGTCCGTGCCGGAGATGCGCACGTTGCCGCGCCACTGGTGGATGCCGCGCGTCTGGAAGGCCTCCGCGATGCGGTCGCACGCGAGCGCCGTCTCCGGGAAGCGCCACGAGCCCAGGGACGGGTCCCCGGACGCCTGCGCCACCACGTCGCCCAGAAACAGGCCTCCCGCCTGCGAGCCCTCCAGGAACACCGGGGTGGTGAAGCGGAAGTCCGCTCCCAGCGCGGACAGCGCGGCGGACGTGGACACCACCTTCATGGTGGACGCGGGCAACAGCCGCACGTTCTCGCGGTGGGTGAAGAGGGGCTCGCCGGTGCGCGCGTCCACCACGTACGCGCCCGCGAGCGCGCCGTCCGCCTCCAGGGTCTCCAGCAGGGCCTTCGTCACCCCGGGCAGGGTGTCGCGCGGGGCTCCGTCCGGCGTGGCGGCCGTGTGGGTGCAGGCGGACAGGAAGAGGGCAACGACGCTGGCGGGGAGGAGGGCGCGGCGCATGGCGGCGGCCACCGTATGTCGCGTGCCTGGGAGTGTCATGGATTCCCGCCAGCGGGGTGGGGCGGAGACGTGCACGGTTGGACGGAGCCCGGGCAAACGATCTTCGGCGGGGGCTATTCCCGGCCCTTCGCGTCCAGCCACACCGAGTGCCTTGACGCGACGCCACGGGACCCCCATCCTGCCGCGCCCCATGCCTGTCCTACGTGGTGCCGTGACCTTTTCGCGCTTCCGGACCGAGCCGGCCAAGGATGCGCCGTCCGACGTCAAGCGCTGGATGACCAAGGGACTCAAGTCCCATGCGTTCGAGCCCATCGACCGCCGCTCCGAGGAGGAGCGCGCCGCGGGCTTTGTCGAGTTGGAGAACCCGGAGTCCTCCGAGTTCGCCACCGGCAACCTCTACTATGGCGAGTACGCCCTCTTCTCCTTCCGCATCGACACGCTGAAGGTGCCCGCGTCGATGATGAAGTCGGAGCTGGACAAGTGGGCCGCCGCCTTCGGCAAGGAGAACGGCCGGCCGCCCGCGCGCGCGGAGAAGAACAAGCAGCGCGCGGAGCTCAAGCAGCTCTTGCGTCAGCGCGCGGTGCCGCGCACCAGCACGCTGGACGTGACGTGGAACCTGAAGACGCACACGGTGCAGGTCTGGGCCGCGTCGCGCAAGACGGTGGATGAGATCTGCGTGGCGCTGGAAGGCGCCCTGGCGGTGAAGGTGATTGGCATCACGCCCGCGTCCATGGCGCAGCGCGCGGGCATCGACGAGAAGGCCCTGGGCCCCACGGCGGAGCTCATTGGCATGGACCTGCCGGCGACGGCTTCGGTGGAGGACTCCCATGGCGAAGCGTGAGCAGGCGAGGGAAGAGGCGGCGTTCGCCCGGGGCGATGTCGGCGTGGATGGTGCCGCCACCGAGGAGGAGAAGGACGAAGCCGAAGTCGAAAAGGGCAAGGCGCGCGAACAGCTGCTGCGCGGCCGGGCCTACCTGGGCCGCGAGTTCATGACGTGGCTCCTGTGGCGCTCGGAGTCGGGCGACCCGCTGGTCGAGTACGACGGCGCGGGCGTCGTGGTGCTCTACCTGGGCAAGGTGGTGTTGCGCGGCGTGGCCGGCGACGTCACGGAGATGAGCGCCAAGGGCACGCTGGCGCCGTATTCGGAGAACGTGCGCCACTCGCTGGACCGGGGCCTGCTGGTGTCCCAGGCGCGGCTGCGCGTGTCGCACGGCGAGCGTGAATACGAAGTCACCCTGGATTCCGAGTTCCTGGACATCCGCGCCGCCAAGCTGCCCGCGCTCATGACGGAGGAAGAGGATGATCAGCTCTCCGAACGTCTGGAGTTGACCGAGCAGCTCTCCGCCATCGTGGACGCACTGGTGCAGGACTTCCTGTCCGTGCGCGCCGGACGCGCCTGGAGCAAGCAGGTGGTGCCCGCGTTGAAGGCGTGGATGAAGGGCGAGGAGAAGGGGAGCGACCTGCTCTCCAAGGCCGCCCGCGCCAAGGGCCGAGACGCCCGCGCCGCCCGGGGCTGAAATATCTGGATTAAAACATGGAAGAGCTGAAATCCGAGTGAAGCCTCCGAGGGTGGCGACACACTGTGTAGCGTCGTGTGTCTCTCCCCCTCGGAGTTTCCACCATGAAGTCAGACTCCCTGTTGATCGCGGCCGTCGTGGCCGTGCTTCTCCCTCTGCACTCGGGTGCGCAGAGCAGCGTCATCGCCTTTGGCGACAGCCTGAGTGACAACGGCACGTACAGCACCGCCACGAGCGGTCCGGTGTACCGCACCGAATTGTTGAGACACCAGGTTGGTCGTAATCAGGCCGCCTGCCTCGACAGCATCAGCTCTCGCCGGGCCTGACTCGGCGAGAGGAAGTCGTGACGCTCCAGCAGCCAGTGCTCGTTGTAGCGGTGGGCCCAGTCCAGCAGGGCCCGCCGCAGTTCCTCCACGGTGGAGAAGGTGCGCACCCAGAACAGTTGCTCCTTGAGGGGGCGAATGAAGCGCTCGGCACAGGGACGAGCGCTGAGCAGCCCGGCCGGCCGCATCAAGCCTGCGGCGCCGTCCAGACAAGGTTCCACAGGTGGCCGTCGAGGTCCTCGAAACCCTGGTCATACATGAAGCCGCGGTCCTCGGGCGGATGCGGAATGCGGCCGCCGGCGGCGACGGCCTTGGCGATCAGACTATCCACTTCCTCCCGGCTCTCGCAGCTCAAGCAGATGACGACCTCGTTGGCGTCCTTCGCCTGCACGACGGGCTTGTCGATGAGGGTCTTGAAGAACGCTTCGGTCGTCAGCATGGCATGAATGCTGCCATCCACGATGACCATGAACGCCGCGCTCTCGTTACTGAATTGTGGATTGAAGCTGAAGCCGAGAGCGGAAAAGAAGGCTTTGGATTCATCCAGGTTTTTGACCGGCAGGTTGAAGATGATCTGCTTGTTCATGACGTCCTCATGTCGAAAGGTGAGTCGAATAACGAGTCCTGCATCCGGACGACGACTGATGACTGTAACGCAGCGGTAACGCAGTCGAGTGGACGCGCCTGGACGCAGCAGGGGACGGTACCCACAGGGCAGGTGGGGCGTAACCCCTCGGAAGTATTGGCGGTAGGGCACGGGAATCGAACTCGCCAGGGACTGCTCTCGCAGCCCTCCACCGGTCTTGAAGCCCCGCCACCCCGATCCGCGAGGTGTCCGGAGGGATTGAGGGTCGGCCGGTTCTCCTCTGGAGCGGGGCGAGTGGTGCGTCCATGGAGGTCCACCCGCGTCCGTCCATCTTGGGTACAGCTTGAGTACGAGGATGGGGACGGCAGGGGACAGGGACCATTGGATGCACCGGGTTCGGTTACGTCCGTGAACTTCGCGCCGGTGATGCCCGCGCGCACCATGGCCTCCTCAGCCACGATCAAGGCTACTCTGGATCGAGCGCCCAGGTTCCTTCTTCCCAGCGTTTCAATGCCTGCTGCGCTCCGAACGGGACCAGCCCCTGCCCCTTGGCAGCTTCCTCCAGGACCGCTTTGGCTTCGGTCGTCCGATAGCGGAGCAGATGCGCGGCAGCCATCACGCGCACGTCCATGCGCTCATGCTTGAGCAGTACGGCGAGAGCGTCACGTCCGGGATTGCCGTGGGCCAGGAGCTTATCGACGGCGGCGCCGTACTTCCTGGCGTGCTTGTTTCCAGTCTTGGCGTCTCCCCGGAAGATGGCCTCGTTCTGCGCGACCACGTTCTCGGCGAACTGCTCGACAAGGTCATGCAACTTCATCACCAGAGCCCCTTTCCGACGTTCTCAATGGCCAGAAGCCCGAAGTCACGTTGGGCCTCGTAGGACTGCGTGCTCAACCATTGCCGTACGGTCAATGGCGAGCCGGTGATATCGCGTCGAATCGACGAAAAGAACGCGCTGACGTCGCTGTGCAGGCTCTTGTCCAGTGGGAGGATGTTCTCGGTGTTGTGGAGGGCCTGGGGGCCGAAGCGCTTCACGTTGCCCGGGGTTTGCTCGACGATGTGATGCCACTCCTTGTTCTTGCCCGCAGGGCCCATGGCCTTCTTGAAACCACTGAACGAGCCCCAGGCTTTGTAGCCCGAGGGGCGCGCCTTGGCGGAGGTACTGCCGCCCGTGGCGTTGGCCGCCATGGCCACCGCGCCGGGCGCGAGGGCGATGGTGACGGTCTCGGCGCTCACGGCCACCGTTCCCACGCCCGCGACCGCCGCGAGCCTGATGCCCATCTGCGCTTCGGCCTGCACCGCCGCCTGCGCGGCGCCGGGCAGCATTGGCACCTTCGCCCCCAGCCCCGCCGCCGTGTTCCCAATGGCGGCCGTGGCCAACATGGCGAACGCGCGCGCCGCGTTGCGGCCCATGACCTTGCCGTAGCGCTCGCCCGACTCGCGGAGTTCGTCAAACGTGGTGGCCCGCTCCGCCTCCTCCACCAGCCGCTTGAAGCCCACGATGAGGCTCCAGAACGTATCGACCCCCACGTAGGCAATGAGGGAGGCGGTCATCACGGCGGCCACGCCCTTCGAGAAAGGCTCGGGGAAACCCATCTCAGCGCACCCCATCCAAGCAGCCGTCGTCGCAGGATTCGGTGATCATCACCCACCCGCTCCATCCATTCGTGGGCCGGACGCTTCCGCTGCTGCAGCACCTGCGGTACCTCGGT
>NZ_RAWN01000354.1:0-5063 GCF_003668895.1 Corallococcus sp. AB045 | reverse complement strand
GCACCACCACCGCCGGCTGGCCCGCCCCGCGCCCGCCCACCACGAAGCGGTAGTTGCCCGGCGACAGGTCCGCGCTGTAGCGGCCATCCGCGCCGGTGATGAGCGACACCGACTCGCTGCGGTCCGCGTTGAGCCCCTCCACCTGCGCGCCCGCCGCGGGCTTCCCGTCCGCCAGGTACACCCGGCCCGTCAGGTGCGTCGCGGGCTTGAGGGTCAGCTCCACCAGCGCCGTGCTGCCTCGCGGCACCTCCTGCGTGCCACTCACCTTGCCCTTGCGCGCGGACACCGTGAAGCGCGGCACGAAGGGCGGGCTCGCCAGCGTGAAGTTGCCGTCCGGCCCGGACAGCACCGACCCGTCACACACGTCGCACGTCACCACCGCGTCCGGCACCGCCCCGCCCGACGCATCCCGCACCCGCCCGGACACCGACGGCGCCTTCACCAGCACGATGTCGCCCATGTCCTGCGGCGTCGAGGGACGGTCCACCACCTGCGGCTCGTACCCCGCCGCGTCCACCGCGACGATGAGCCGGTCCCCCGCCGTGGACAGCGGCAGTTCGAAGCGCCCGTCCGGGCTGTTCACGTCGTGCTCGTCCACCCGGAAGCGGCGCACCGGCTGGCCCGAGTCGTCCACCACGCGGCCCCGGAACGTCGTGCGCCGGCGCATCTTCACCTGCACCGGCGGCCCGCCCGGCGTGCCCTGCGGCCGCTCCATCGGCTCGTAGCTCGCGTGGCGCGCCTCCACCACGTAGGTGCGGTCCGGCCGCAGCGCGCGGAACTCGAAGTGGCCGCTCGAATCCGACTGCGTCGGCTCCGCCACGCGCGGCGCCACG
Source organism: Corallococcus sp. AB045 (assembly GCF_003668895.1). NCBI lineage: Bacteria > Pseudomonadati > Myxococcota > Myxococcia > Myxococcales > Myxococcaceae > Corallococcus > Corallococcus sp. AB045. The sequence continues at coordinate 4,230 of NZ_RAWN01000354.1, read as the reverse complement.
CTCATCGCCGCGCCCACCACCGGCTGGCCGTCCTCGTCCACCACGTCGCCCGTCAGCTGCGCGCCGGCCTCCAGCTCCACCGTCACCTGCTGCTTCGCTCCGTCCTGCACCGTCACCGGCCGGGGACTCGATGGCAGGTACTCCGGATGCGACGCCACCAGCTGGTACGTGCCCGGCGGCAGGCCCCGCATGGGCACCACGCCGTCCGGCCCGGAGGGGCGGTCGCTGCGGAAGATGTTCTCCGGATCCGCCCACATCGTCACGTCCGCGCCCTCGACCCGCCGGCCGCCGCTGGTCACCGTCACGTCCGCGCCCGCCTTCGCCTCCAGCGACAGTGTCACGTCCGTCGCGGGCGCTGACGCCTGCACGCTGCCTCCGCCCCACTCGGAGTGGTGCGCATGCAGCGTGTAGAGCCCCGGCATGGGCACCTGCGCCGTGAAGTGGCCGTCCTCGCCCGCGTTCACCACGCCGCCCGTGGGCTGCACCAGCACGGACACGCCCGCCGCGGGCCGGCCGTACTCGTCGATGACCTGCCCGCTGATGACCGTGGCCTTCGCCAGCTCCAGCTCCAGCGGCGTCTCGCCCGGCCCCACGCGCGCGGGCAGCTGCGCCGCGGTGAAGCCCTCCGCCTGCCCTTCCAGCACGTACTCACCCGGCGCCAGCGGCCCCAGCTCCGCCAGGGCTCCGGTGGGCACCGCGTCGCGGCGGATGAGGTCGCCCGCCACCGTGCGCAGGAGCAGCTGCGGGTTGGGCACCGGCTGGCCGTCTTCATCCACGATCGTGACGAGCAACCGGCCCGCGGCCTCCAGCACCAGCGTCACCTGCGTCACCCGCTGCGACAGCGTGAGCGTCCGCGGCGCGGAGCCGAAGCCCGGCGCCTCCGCCGTCACCACCACCTCGTCCGGGTACAGGCCGTTGAAGCGCACCGGCCCGCCCTGCGCCTCCGCGTGCTCCTCGCGCGTCAGGTGGTCGCCGCGCAGCCGCACCGTCGCCGCCGCGGGCGCCCCGTCGCGCAGCACGCGCACCTCCAGCGTGCGCGAAGGCGTCAGCTTCAGGCGCAGCGGCTGCGAGTCCGCCTCCACGTGCTGCGCCACCGCGGGCTGGAAGCCCTCCGCGTCCGCGAGCACGTAGAAGGGGCCCTCGCCCAGGCCCGACAACGTGAAGGCCCCGCCCGCGCCCGCCACGGCCTCGAAGGGCAGCGGCACCTTGCGCGACACCGCGCGCACGCGCGCCCCCGGCCTCGCCTGGCCGGAGTCATCCACCACCGTGCCGGTGATGCTCCGCAAGGGCGGCAGGTACAGCTCCACCGCCTCACCCGGCGCGGCCCGGTCCTTGAGCGCCACGCCCAGCCCCGCCGAGCGCGCCCACACCGTGAAGGACACGCCCGCCAGGTGCTCGAAGCGGAACTTCCCCTCCGCGTCCGTACGCACCGTGGCGCGCGCCGTGAGGAAGCCCTGCTGCTGTTCGAAGAAGGCCCGCGTGTGCAGCGCCGTCTCGTGCGCGGTGCAGGCCAGCAGCGCCAGTCCACACTCGTCGCAGCGCACGTCCGTCAGCGTCCGCTCCGCCGAGGCCGCGAGCGACACCTCCGCGTCCGCCACCGGCCGGCCGTTGCCGTCCAGCACGCGCCCGGTGAGCGTCAGTCCCTCCTGCGCGCCAGACGACACCGCCACCGCGTTGAAGGCGGGCATCCCCTGGCGGATGGAACTGGCGGAGACAGGAGAGACGGGGCGCGCGGCCGGTGCGCCCCACCGGGGCCCCAGCACGATGGCGGCGAGCGCCAGCACGGCGGCCGCCGCGATGAAGACCCATTTGCGCATGTGTACGCGGCCGGGACCTTACTCCCAGGCCGGCCCCCCAACGACGGTTTCCCCCGGGAAATTCCAGAGCGTCCTCTTGAGGACGCCCCGGGGCCCTGTGGAGTTCCCGCTCAGTCCTCCGCGAACGGCTGGATGGCCTGCGCCACCGCCAGCTCCTGCCGCGCCTCGCTCAACTCCGAGTTGGTGGCGCGCAGCCGGTCGCTCAGCACCTGCACGAAGCTCCAGAGCATCTTCACCGCCAGGATGGCTTCGCGCTTCATCAGCCCCATCAAGTCAGAGCGGGCGATGACCATGGTCCGCGTGGGCTCCGTGGCGCGCACCGTGGCGGAGCGGGGCGCATTGTCGATGAGGCCCATCTCGCCGAAGTGCCCGCCCGAGCGCAGCTCCGCGATCTCCACGCCGTTCTTCTCGATGGCCACCCGGCCCCGGATGACGACGAAGAGCTCCTCGCCCGGCTGCCCCTCCACCACGATCTCCCGGCCCGCCGGGTAGGTGCGCGTGGTGGCGATGGACAGCACCGCCGTCTGCTCCTTGTACGTGAGGTGGCGGAAGAGCGGGATCTTCCGCAGCGCCTCCATGCGCGACTGCGCCTCGCTCGTCTCCTCGCTGGCGAGCGCCGCGCTGTCGCCGGCCACCTTCACCACCACGGCGGTGATGTTGTCCTTGCCGCCGCGCTCGTTGGCGATCTCCACGAACTTGCGCGGCAGGTCCCCGGGCTGCAGCCCCGCGACCAGGGGCAAAATCTCCTCGTCCTCGACGTAGCCGTGCAGGCCGTCCGAACAGAGGAGGAACACGTCGCCGGGCATCAGGTCCACGATGAGCGTGTCGACCTGGACGGACTCCTGGATGCCCACCGCGCGGGTGATGACGTTGCGGTACTGCGAGGTGGCGGCCTGCTCCTTGGTGATGGTGCCGGCCTTGAGCTGCGCGGCGACGAGCGTGTGGTCCTCGGTGAGCCGGTGGCACTGCCCGTGCCGCACCAGGTACACGCGGCTGTCGCCCACGTGGCCGATGACGCCCTTGTTGCCGCCCACGGCCAGGCACACGAACGTGGTGCCCATGCCGCGCTTGGAGGCGTCCGTCATCGCCGTGCGGTAGATGTCCGCGCACGCGCGCTGCACCGCCACCTCCACCAGCGCGGCCGCGGCGGAGCGGCTGTCCGCCGTGGGGTTCTGCGCCAGGTCCTTGAGCAGGTGCCGGTTGGCCGCGATGTGCTGCTTGACGACCTCCGTGGCCCGCGCGCTGGCGACTTCACCCGCGGCGTGTCCGCCCATGCCATCGGCGACCATGAACAGGCCGAGCGACGCGTCCACCATCATCGCGTCTTCGTTGTGTTGCCGTTTCCGGCCGACATCGGTCAGCCCGAAGGCTTCTGTGGTCAAGGCCACCGCGAACGCTCCCATCCGTGCCTAGAGGGTGACTCCGCACGTTACGCAGGCCGCCGAAGACGTGGCAAGGCTTCAGGGTTGCAGCCGCACCGACAGCAGGCGCGCGAAGCCTCCAGCCGTGTAGAAGCCGACCTCCACCTGACCGAAGCGCAGCCGCATCCCGTCCTCCACCGCCATGGGTTTGCGAGCCAACAGCCGGCTCCCGGCCACGTACGAGCCGTTCTTCGAGCCCGCATCCGTCAGTAGAAAACGGGTATCCCCTGCGTCCCTTGAAAACCACGCGTGGAACCGGGACACGCTGCCGTCATCCAGGACGACGTCGTTGTTGCCGGTGCGCCCCACGGTGATGCCCCGGCCGAAGGCGTTGCCCTGGGACTTGAGCAGCGGGAAGACGATGGGTTCGTCCTGCCCGAGCGTCGGCGGACCGGCGTTGGTCACCGTCCGCACGGGATACTCCTCCAGGTCGGAGGGAGCCACCGCGCCCAGGGGCGGCGTGAAGAGGAGGATTCCCGCCGGGAGTCCCCGTTCGAACTCCTCGCGGTTGCGCAGGTAGCGCGCGACGTGGGCACTGAGCAGCTCGGCCATGGACGTGGAAGCGGCGCCCTACCCGCACCGGCAGGCGGGGCCGCTCTCGCTCATGGAGTGTACCGCGCCCCTACCGCCAATCCGCGAAAAATCCGATGTTCACGCCACCCACGAAGTCACGCGCGAAGCTGCGGTTCTTCAGGCCGAAGGGCTCCGAGTAGCCCACCGCCAGGCCCACGCCCACGTCCTGCGGGAGCTGGTAGCCAATCTGGAGGCGGCCCTGGACGGTGCCCGCGATGCGGCGGTCCGGCGGCTGGGTGGTGAAGTGGGCGCCGTAGAAGGTGGGGCCGCCCGTCACCTGGAAGCCCCAGTGGGCCTTGCCCGGCAGGTGGTTGCGGTAGCCGAAGCCCACCTGCCCCGTGTGCTCGTAGTAGGAGGTCACCGGCAGGTAGAGGTTCCGGTCCGCCAGCGCGCTGTCGGGCAATGACGCCGCCCACCCC
>NZ_RAWN01000353.1:0-5112 GCF_003668895.1 Corallococcus sp. AB045 | reverse complement strand
GGAATAGGGCTCGCCCGGGCGCGGGGCGTGGCCGCCGGACGGGGGGCCGGAGCGGCCTCTTCCATCGCCTGGCCGCACAGCACGCAGGTGGCCGAGCGTGGCGGGTTGAATCCGTCACAATTCGGGCAGACCACCGGGAGCGCGGACAGCAGAAGCTGAGACATGGGCAGAGGGCCAATCTAGGGGGGCGTGAAACGCCGGGTCAACGAAAGCCTCGGACCAATATCCTAGGCGCCCGGGCCTCCAGCACCCGGCGGGGCACGCGATGTTCCAGGGTAACGTTGCCCCTGCTGTTTGAGGCAGTTACGATTGTCACCGCCTCGATGATTCGCCTGAACGACATCCTGCAGCGGGTTGCGTCGTACCACCCGGACCCCGACCTGGACATCATCAAGAAGGCGTACGTCTACTCGGCCAAGGTCCATCAAGGGCAACTCCGCAAGTCGGGAGAGCCCTACCTCATCCACCCGCTGGAGGTGGCGGGCATCCTGGCGGAGCTGAAGCTGGACGAGGCGTCCATCGTCACCGGCCTGCTCCACGACACCATCGAGGACACGCTCGCCACCGCGGAGGAGCTCACGGAGCTCTTCGGCCCGGAGGTCGCCCAGCTGGTGGACGGCGTGACGAAGCTGTCCAAGTTCTCCGCGTCCGCGACGCTCTCCCAGGAGGAGAAGCAGGCGGAGAACTTCCGCAAGATGATCATCGCGATGGCGCAGGACATCCGCGTCATCCTCGTGAAGCTGGCGGACCGCACGCACAACATGCGGACGTTGGATCACATGTCCGAGGAGAAGCAGGCCCGCATCGGGCAGGAGACGCTGGACATCTACGCGCCCCTGGCCAACCGCCTGGGCATCTCCTGGATCAAGACGGAGCTGGAGGACCTGTCCTTCCGCTACGTGAAGCCCCAGGAGTTCTTCGCGCTGGAGGAGCAGCTCAACAAGCGCAAGAAGGAGCGCGAGGCATACATCGAGGACACCTGCGACCTGATGCGCGCCAAGCTCCAGGAGCGCGGCCTCAAGGGCGACGTCAGCGGGCGCTTCAAGCACGTCTACAGCATCTGGAAGAAGATCAAGTCGCAGGGCATCGACTTCGATCAGATCCACGACATCATCGCGTTCCGCATCATCGCGCCGTCGGTGCCCTCCTGTTACGAGGCGCTGGGCATGGTGCACCAGATGTGGAAGCCGGTGCCCGGGCGCTTCAAGGACTTCATCGCCATCCCGAAGCCCAACATGTACCAGTCCCTGCACACCACGGTGATTGGTCCGTTGAGCGAGCGCGTGGAGGTGCAGATCCGCACCTCGGAGATGCACAAGATCGCCGAAGAGGGCATCGCCGCGCACTGGGCCTACAAGGAAGGCCGCGCGCCCATCTCCAAGGACGACGAGAAGTTCGCCTGGCTGCGCCAGCTGATGGAGTGGCAGCAGGACCTCAAGGACCCCAAGGAGTTCCTGGAGACGGTGAAGGTCGACCTCTTCACCGATGAAGTCTTCGTCTTCACGCCCAAGGGCGACGTGCGCAGCCTGCCGCGCGGCGCGACGCCGGTGGACTTCGCGTACGCCATCCACTCGGACGTGGGCGGCCGGTGCGTGGGCGCCAAGGTGAACGGCAAGATTGTTCCCCTGCGCTACAAGCTGAAGAACGGCGACACGGTGGAGGTGCTCACCAGCCCGCAGGCGCACCCGTCCAAGGACTGGCTCACCTTCGTCAAGACGAGCCGCGCGCAGCAGCGCATCCGCGGCTTCATCAAGCAGCAGCAGCGCGACAAGAGCCTGCAGCTGGGCCGCGAACTGGTGGAGCGCGAGTTCAAGCGCTTCCAGCTCAACTTCAACAAGCAGATGAAGTCCGGCGAGCTCAAGAAGGTCGCCGAGGAGCTGGGCTTCCGCGTCGAGGACGACCTGCTGGTCGCCATCGGTTACGGCAAGGTGACGCCGCAGCAGCTGGTGCTGCGCATCGTGCCGCAGGAGAAGCTGGCGCAGGCGGAGCCGCCTCCACGTCCCACGGACGGCGGCGGCTCGGGGGCGAACGCCTCCATGCTGCCGGGCCTGTCGCGCATGACGGACCTGGCCAAGCGGCTGGTGGGGCGCAACAACCGCAGCGGCGTCCAGATTGGCGGCGTGGACGACGTGCTGGTGCGCTTCGGGCGCTGTTGCAACCCCGTTCCCGGGGACCCCATTGCGGGGTTCATCACCCGGGGGCGGGGTGTGACGGTGCACACGGTGGGGTGTGAGAAGGCCCTGGCCACGGACCCCGAGCGGCGCGTGGACGTGTCCTGGGACGTGAAGGGCGACTTCAAGCGGCCCGTCACCCTGCGCGTGCTGACGGCGGACCGGCCGGGCCTGCTGGCGGACATCACCAACACGTTCTCCAAGAAGAGCGTCAACATCTCCCAGGCGAACTGCCGGGCCACCGGCGACGACCGGGCGGTGAACACCTTCGAGGTCACCATCTCCGACCTCAAGCAGCTGACGGACCTGATGCGCTCCATCGAGCGGTTGACGGGCGTCTACTCGGTCGAGCGAATCTAGCCCTGTCCTGTGCTACAGCCCGCGGCGGACCCGCGGCCCCCGTCCCCTTTGGGGGGGCCGCCTCAACGCGAGGTGTGCTGCATGGCGCGCAAGGCAATCCACTCCGACGACGCCCCCAAGGCGATTGGCCCCTACTCCCAGGCCGTGCAGGTGGACGCCGGGAAGATGACGTTCCTGTCCGGCCAGATTCCCCTGGACCCGAAGACGATGGAGCTCGTCCCCGGTGACGTCGTCGCGCAGGCCGAGCAGGTGATGAAGAACCTGCAGGCCGTGCTCGCCGCCAGCGGCCTGGACTTCAGCCACGTCGTGCGCTGCACCATCTTCCTCACCAACCTGGGTGACTTCGCCAAGGTGAACGAGGTGTACGCCCGCGCCTTCTCCGGCTCGCCGCCGGCCCGCGCCACCGTGCAGGTGTCCGCGCTGCCGCGCGGCTCCCAGGTGGAGATCGACGCCATCGCCGTCTCCTGAAAAGGCCGCACCCGGGAGTCGCTGGAAACACGAAGGCCGCCGGTTCCCGCTGTGGGAGCCGACGGCCTTGTGTGCTTCAGGAGCGGGGGAGGGCTACTTCGCTTCCGCCGCCATCGCCACGCCGGCCTTCTTCAGCTCCTCGTCGATGACCTTCTTGAAGGCATCGAAGGGCTGCGCACCGACCAGCGTGCGGCCGTTGATGAAGAACGTCGGGGTGCCGTTGGCGCCCTTGGCGGAGCCGTCCGCCATGTCCGCCTCGATCTGCTTGTCGAACTTGCCCGACTCCAGGTCCGTCTTGAACTTGTTCATGTTCAGACCCAGCTCCTGGGCGTACTTCTCCAGGCTGGCGCGGTCCAGCGCGCGCTGGTTGGCGAAGAGCTTGTCGTGCATCTCCCAGAACTTGCCCTGCTCGTGGGCGGCCATGGAGGCCACGGCGGCGAGCTTCGCGTTCTGGTGGAAGGGCAGGGGCTGGTGCTTGAAGGCGAACTTGACCTTGCCCTTGTAGGCCTTCTCCACCTGCTCGATGGTCGGCACGGCGCGGCTGCAGAAGGGGCACTCGAAGTCGGACCAGGCGACGATGGTGACGGGCGCGTTCTTCGGGCCGCGCACCGGGGCGTCGCCCACTTCCACCTTCTGCACGGCCGGCTCGGCGGGCGCCGCGGGGGCGGCCGGAGCGGCGTTCACGTTGTCCAGGTTCAGCTTGGCGTAGAGGTCCTCCGCCTTGGTGCCGGCGGCGAGCGCCTTGTCAGCCTTGGCGATCTCCTGGTCGATGAGGGGCTTGAAGGCCTCGAAGGGCTGCGCGCCGGAGAGGAAGCGGCCGTTGATGAAGAAGGCCGGGGTGCCGTTGGCGCCCACCGCGCTGCCCGCGGAGGAGTCCGCGTCCACCTTCGCGGAGATCTTGCTCGACTCCAGGGCGGCCTTGAACTTGTTCATGTCCAGGCCCAGCTCCTGGGCGTACTTCTCCAGGCTGGCGCGGTCCAGGGCGCGCTGGTTGGCGAAGAGCTTGTCGTGCATCTCCCAGAACTTGCCCTGCTCGTGGGCGGCCATGGAGGCCTGCGCCGCGAGCTTCGCGTGCGAGTGCATGGGCAGCGGCTGGTGGCGGAACACCACGCGCACGTCCTTGCCGTAGGTCTCCTTGATCTTGTTGAGCGTGGGCACCGCGCGGCTGCAGAACGGGCACTCGAAGTCGGACCACTCGACGATGGTCACCTTCGCGGTGGCCGGGCCGAAGGAGGGGGAGTCCGCGGGGATCTCAATCTTCTTCGCGGCGGCGGCGGGCTCGGCCTGCTGCTGGGCGGCCTTGGCCGGGGCGCGCTCGACGCCCTTCTCGATGGTGCGCGCGTACACCTGCGACGGCGCGACGCCGCTCTTCACCAGGCCCTCGGCCTTGGCGAGCTCCTCGTCGATGATGGCCTTGAAGTTGTCGATGGGCTGCGCGCCGGAGAGGAAGCGGCCGTTGATGAAGAAGGCCGGCGTGCCGCTGGCGCCCAGCTGCTGGGCCAGGGCCTGATCCTTGTCGATGCTGGCGCCCAGGCGGTCGTCCGCCATGTCCGCCTTCCACTTCGCCACGTCCAGGCCGATCTGCTTGGCGTAGCCCTCCAGGCTCTCCCCATCCAGCTTCTTGTTGTTGGCGAAGAGCAGGTCGTGCATGTCCCAGTACTTGCCCTGCTCACCGGCCGCGAGCGCCGCGAGGGCCGCGGGCTTGGCGTGCGGGTGGAAGGACAGCGGGTTCTGGCGCATCACCACGCGCAGCTTGCTGCCGTAGTCCTTCTGGAGCTGCACGACGGTGTTGTGCGCGCGGCTGCAGAACGGGCACTCGTAGTCGGAGAACTCCACGATGGTGACGAGCGCGTTGACGCTGCCCTTCGTGGGAGCGCCGTCGACGGGCACCTTGAAGACGGTGGGGTCCACGGCGCGCGCGGGCTTGTTGGCCGCCTGCGCGACGGAGGGCGTGTTGCCGGGGGTGGGCTTCGAGCCGGTGGCGGCACGGCCGCCAACGAACCCGAGCACCAGGCCGACCAGCAGGGCCACGATGACATTGGGCTTCATGGGTTGGGAATGCTCCTGCGCCATAGGTCCGACTCCGGGCCCCAAGCGGGTGTCTGGGTTGGGT
>NZ_RAWN01000030.1:0-64005 GCF_003668895.1 Corallococcus sp. AB045 | reverse complement strand
TAAGAGACGGGAAGGGGGCCGCCCTCGGCGGGGGCGGCCTGGCTCAAGCGGTCTGCTCCTGGCGCAGCTCGTCGCACAGCGTGGCCACGGCCCGGAGCGTGTTGAACAGCTCCACCATGGACACCTCCACGCCCAGCTCGCTCTCGATGCGATTGGACAGGACCGTGGCCATCAGGGAGTTGCCGCCAATCTCCAGGAAGTGGTCTTCCGGGCGCACGACCTCCACGCCCAGCAAGTCCTTCCACCACGCCGCGAGCTTCGCTTCCGTGTCCGTGAGGCTGGCGGCTTCTTCGGGGCTCGGGTTCAAGGCTGTTCCTCCCGCCCGCTCACGTGGGCTTCAGCCTGTCGCGCAGCAGGTACTTGCGCACCTTGCCGGTGGCCGTCTTGGGCATCTCGTCGATGAGGTCCAGGCGGTCCGGCCAGTACTGGTTGGACATGCCCTGCTGCTTGAGGTGGTCGCGCAGCTCGTTGAGCGTGGGCGGGGCCTCTCCCTCGCGCACCACGACGACGGCGCACACCCGCTCGCCGCCAATCTTGTCGTCCGAGTGCGCGACGACCGCGACCTCCTTCACCTTCGGGTGCGAGTACAGCGCGGACTCCACCTCCACCACGGGGATCTTGTACCCGTACCGGAAGATGACGTCCTTCAGCCGCCCCACGATGCGGATGCCGCCGCGCCCGTCGTCGCGCGCCAGGTCGCCCGTGTCGAACCATCCCTCCGCGTCCACCGCCGCGGCGTACACGTCGTCGCGCTTGAAGTAGGTGAGGCACTGGCTGGCGCCTCGCACCAGCAGCCGCCCCGTCCCGTCCGGATACGGCGTGCCGTCCTCCGCGAGCGCCGGGACGATCTTCGTCTCCATCCACGCCACCGCGCGCCCGTCGCTCTGGCTGGGCCAGTCCGGTGCATCTTCATGCCGGGTGATGGTGACCGCGCCGTTCTCCGTCATGCCCCACAGCGTGTGCAGCCGCACGCCGAACACCTCGCGCACCGCCGCGATGAGGTGCGGCGGCACCGGGATGGAGCCCGTGGCCAGCTGCCGGAGCGAGGAGGTGTTCCGCTGGCGCTTTCGCTGCAACGCGATGAGGTTCATCAGGTACGTGGGGATGCCGTACGTGAACGTGACGCCGTGCTCCTCGAAGAGCTTGAGCGTCAGCTCCGGGTCGCCCACGTCCATGTAGATGGCCGTGGCCCCCAGCAGGATGGGCATCAGGTACGAGTACGTGAACCCCGTGGACGCCGTCAGCAGCGACGGCAGCGCCACCACGTCCGTCGCGTTGATGCCCAGCGTGTCGCACAGCGCGCGCGTGATGCCGTAGTTCGTGTTGTGCGAGTGCACCACGCCCTTCGGCTCACCCGTGGTGCCGGACGTGTAGAGGATGTTGCACACATCATCCGCGGATGCTGGCGCGATGCCCTCCAGCGACGCTTCCTTCTCCCACTCGCGCTCGATGAAGTGGCGCTCGAAGTCCCGCTCGCCCGTCTGGAGGTCGGTGTTGCTGCCCAGCAGCACCCGGTGGCGCAGGGACGGCAGCACCGACGCGATGTCGCGTGCCATGTCCCGGTGGGAGTGCCCCGTCCACGACGTGGGCCCCACGTACACGGAGGCCTCGGTGCGCCCCAGGATGAACTCCACCTCGCGCCGCCGGTAGTCCGGCGGAATGGGCGCGATGACCGCTCCCAACCGCGCGCACGCCAGCGCCAGCGCCGTGAAGTGCCACCCGTTGGGCAGCTGCACCGCGACGATGTCCTCGCGCCCCACGCCCAGCTCGCGCAGGCCCAGCGCGAACCGGTCCATGTATCGCGCCAGCTCCGCGTACGTCAGCCGCGTGATGTCCTTGGAAAAGTACCGTGCGGCGATGATCGCGGTCTTGTCCGGGTGCGCCTGGACGCAGCGACGCAGATCGTCAACCACCGTGGTGTCACGCCACCAACCCTTTCGGCGGTACTCCGAACCCTTCTCCAATGCCGCTGCGTTATGGAAACGCTGCCCCATCTGAAGGTCTCCTCCGAGTGACGCGAAACCGGGAATGCCGGACCTCCCGCGCGTGTAACACCGCGAGATTACCGGGCGAGACGGTTTTTTCTCGTGCGTCTATATCTTAAGAAAATCCGCGTTGACGGCGCATGATGCGATTTCCTAGGGTGTCTCACAACAGCCGGATTCCTGGGCTGTAACAGCGACGCTACGGGCATGACTTTCTCGGCGAATCCAACGACCCCCGGGCTGTCGCGCGACGCGCGGACGCCAGAAGAACCCACGGCCTCCGGCGGCCCGCTGGCGCCTGCCCGCACCGGGGACGGGGCTTCGGGCGCCGCGTCGGATGCGGGACTGGCGTTGCTGCCACGCCGGGCGAAGCGCATCCGTCAGATCATCGTGCGGCTGGCGGCGACGCCGTCGGGCTGTCACCTGGGCGGCTCGCTGTCGATGGTGGAGATTCTGGTGGCGCTGCTGGGCCGGGTGATGCGCGTGGATCCGCGCGCGCCGAAGGCACCGGAGCGCGACCACCTCATCCTGTCCAAGGGGCACGCGGCGGCGGGGCTCTACGCGGCGCTGGCGGAGTTCGGCTTCGTGGACGTGGAGACGCTGGTGCGCGAGTACAACGCGGACGGCAGCATCTTCACCGGCCACGTGAACGCGGCGGTGCCGGGCGTGGAGTTCGCCACCGGCAGCCTGGGTCACGGGCTGGGGCTGGGCGTGGGGCTGACGCTCGCGCATGTGCTGCGCGGGGAAGCCAACCGCACCTTCGTCGTCTGCGGCGACGGAGAGATGGGCGAGGGCTCCAACTGGGAAGCGCTCCAGGTGGCGTCGCACCGCAAGCTCACGGGCCTCACGCTGATCATCGACCGCAACGGCGGGCAGAACGACGGCCCCACCGAGTCCATCCTGTCGCAGGAGGCGCTGGTGCAGAGGCTGGACGCGTTCGGCTTCCAGTCGCTGGAGGTGGACGGGCACGACCTGCCCGCGCTGGTGGCCGCGCTGGAGGCGCCCGTCGTGGGAGACCGTCCGCGCGCCATCGTCGCCCGGACGCAGAAGGGCGCGGGCGTGCCGATGCTCAAGGGCAAGGGGCCGCACTACGCGGTGTTCTCGCCGGAGCACCTGCGGCGGGCGCTCGCGTCGCTGGGGGAGGACGGCCAGTGAGCGCGTCGCTTGCCCCAGCGGTGGACCTGTCCCAGGCGCCGGAGGCGTGGCTCGCCGCGCACCCGGAGCTGTCCAGCCGGCTGGTGTTCCGGCACGCGGCGGCGCGCTTCGCGGAGGAGGACGCGCGCGTCGTCTTCCTGGAGGCGGACCTGGGCGGCGGAGGCGATCCGTTCGAGAAGCGCCATCCCCGGCGCTACTTCAACCTGGGCATCTGCGAGGCCACCATGCTGGACATGGCGTGTGGCCTGGCGCACGGCGGGCACACCGTCATCGCGCACAGCTTCGCGGCGTTCGGCGTGATGCGCGCCTGCGAGCAGGTGCGGTTGAACCTGGCCTATGCGCGCGCCAACGTGAAGCTGGTGTGCGACTACGGCGGCGTGTCGGGTGCCTTCTTCGGCCCCACGCACCACGCGATTGAAGACCTGGCCGTGCTGCGCGCGATGCCCAACCTCACGGTGGTGTCGCCCGCGGACGGCCTGGAGACGGTGCTCGCCACGCGCGCGATGCTTCAGCACGACGGGCCGGTGTACCTGCGGCTGGGCCGCAACCGCGTCACCCGGTTGGACATCCCGCGCCCGCCGTTCGAACTGGGCCGTGCCGCGCTCCTGCGCGAGGGCGACGACGTGGGGCTGCTCGCGCACGGCGAGGTGGGCGTGTCCGTGGCGCTGGATGCCGCGAAGCTCCTGGAGGCGCAGGGTGTCTCCGCGCGTGTGCTCAACGTGCACACGTTGAAGCCACTGGACGAGGAGGCGGTGCGCGAGACGGCGGCGCGCACGCGGCTCCTGGTGACGGTGGAGGAGCACAACGTGCTGGGCGGACTGGGCAGCGCGGTGTGCGAAACGGTGTGCTCGCTGGACCTTCAGCGACGCGTGCTGCGCGTGGGCTTGCAGGACCGGTACGACTCGCGCGCCGGTTCGCACGAGGCGTTGCTCAAGGGCCATGGGCTGGAGGGCGGGCAGGTGGCCGAGCGCATCCTGGGAGTGCTCCCAAGAACCCCGGTGTTTGCCGTGGAATCCGCAACGAGGAGGGACTGACATGCAGGTCCAGAACCCGAACCCGATGACGCAGTCCGCTCCCCCGGAGCAGTGCCCGCTTTGCGCGCAGCCGGTGCCGGGCGGCAACCGGCTGGTGGGCGAGGTGCTCTCCTGTGACGGCTGTTCCGCCGAGCTGGAGGTGGTGGGCATCAACCCGCTGCGGCTCGAGGAAGCACCCGAGGTCGAGGAAGACTGGGGGGAGTAGCCCCGCGCCATGCGCAAGGTCGACCTCGTCTATACGCGCGTGCGCACCGAGGAGAAGCTCCTCCTCGATGCGCTGCGCAGGCGCGACTGCGCCGTCAACCTGGTGCAGGACTCCGGGATGGTGCTGTCCATGGACCGGCAGCGCGTCACCGAGGCCGACACCGTGTTGATGCGCAGCATGTCCTTCACGCGTGCGCGCTACCTGGCCACGTTCCTGGAGATGAAGGGGCTGCGCGTGCTCAACAGCGCGAGGACCATCTCCCTGTGCGGGGACAAGGCGCTCACCAGCGCCGCGCTGGCCGCGAAGGGCGTGCCCATGCCGTGGTCGTTCGTGGCCTTCGACGAGGACGCGTGCCTGGAGGCGATTGAGAAGAAGGGCTACCCGGTGGTGACCAAGCCCGTGCTGGGGAGCTGGGGCCGGATGGTGGCCCGGCTGGACTCGCGCACCTCGGCCGAGGGCGTGCTGTCCACGCGCTTTGGCACCGGCGGCGCGCAGGACCACGTGGCGCTGGTGCAGGAGTTCGTGGACAAGCCGGGCTACGACCTGCGCGTCTACGTCATCGGACGCGCGGTGGGCGGCCTGCGGCGGCGCTCCGAGCACTGGATTACCAACACCGCGCGCGGCGCCGTGCCGGAGCGCTACGAGGTGCCGGTGGTGCACGCGAAGCTGGCGGAGGCCGCTGCGGAGGCGGTGGGCGGGGACATGGTGGCGGTGGACCTGCTGGAGACGCGCGGCGGCGACATCTACGTCAACGAAATCAACCACTGCGTGGAGTTCGCGCGCAGCATCGACGAGACGGGCGTCCCGCTGCCGGACCTCATCGCGGAGTACGTCGCTTCCGGAGCTGGAGGCGCCCGGCGATGAGCGTGCGCGTGGCGGTGTTGGGAGCCGCGGGCTACACCGGCGGCGAGGTGCTGCGCCTGTTGCTCGCGCACCCGGCCGTGGAGGTGGTGCAGGCCACTTCCGGCCAGTTCGCTGGCAAGCGCCTGGACTTCCCGCATCCGCACCTGCGCGGGGTGGGGACGCTGCGCTACACGCAGCACGACGCGCTGGCGCCCTGCGACGTGCTGGTGAGCTGCATGCCTCAAGGCGAGCTGCTCCAGCGCTGGGCGAAGGTGTCCCGGCTGGCGGAGCGGGTCGTGGACCTGAGCGCGGACTTCCGCCTGGACGCCGCGGGGCATGAGCGCTGGTACGGCAAGCACCCGCGCCCGGATGACGTGCCCGCGTTCGTCTACGGCCTGCCGGAGTGGATGGGCGACGCGCTGACGAACGCGCGTCACGTCGCGGTGCCCGGATGCATGGCGCACGCGGGACTCCTGGCGCTGCTGCCGCTCTTGCACGCGGGGCTCGCGCGTCCGGACGTGCTGGTGGTGGACGCGAAGACGGGCTCGTCCGGAGGCGGCTCCACGCCGGACCGCTCCTCGCACCACCCGGAGCGCGCGAACGCGCTGCGCTGTTACAAGCCGGTGGGCCACCGGCACACGGGCGAGCTGGAGGGCGTGGTGGCGCGCGTCACGGGCCAACAGCCCACCATCCACTTCAGCGCCACGGCGGTGCCGGGTGTGCGCGGCATCCTGGCGACGGTGCACGCCTTCGCGGCGCGGCCGGTGGAGGAGGCGGAGGTGGTGCGCGCCATCGCCACGCGCTACCGCGAGAAGCCCTTCGTGCGGCTGCTCCGGCCCAGCGCGTCGCTCTCGCCATTCCCGGAGCCCGGGCCGCTGCTGGGCACGAACCACTGTGACTTGTCGGTGGACGTGGACACGGAGCGGGGCCGCATCGTGGTGAACGCCGCCATCGACAACCTGGTGAAGGGCGCCGCTGGCACGGCGGTGCATGCGCTGAACCTGATGCTGGGCCGCCCGGAGACGGAAGGGCTGGGCTTCCGGGGCCTGCATCCGCTCTAGACCGCTTTCTGACTCCCGCATTTTGACTCCGAGGAGCCTCACCCCATGAGCATCCTGAGCACGAAATCGAAGGCGGACGCGTCGCTGTCCCCTGGCGCGGCGTTCGCGGCGGCGGTCCAGAAGCACGGCACGCAGGCGCACGTGGACTACGACACGTCCATCGTGGACGCGTTCCCCGGCTTCAAGCGCCGTCCGCGCATCGCGGTGCGCGGCATGTTCAAGACGGCCAGGGCGGAGCGCGACCCTGTCCCCTTCTGGTACGAGACGCACCCCCAGACGAAGCCCACCGGGCCCGTGGAGGACGTGGAGCTGCGTCCGGAAGCTGGCTTCGAGTTCCACCAGGACACGCAGGCGCTCAAGCCCACGCGCGCGTGGATTCAAGTGCCGCGCAACCTGCTGGAGGACTCCCAGTCGCTGGCGCAGTTCATCGACTTCCGGCTGCTGGTGCGGCTGAACACGGCGGAGAACCAGGCGCTGTGCATCGGCAAGGGCGGGGACGGCGTGCGGGGCCTGTTGCACACGCCGGGAATCGTGCGGCTGCCGGCGAAGAAGAACGCGGTGGCCTCGCTGCTCAACGCCTGCGCGCAGGTGGAGCAGATGGGTGGTTCGGCGGACGGCATCGTCATCAACTCGCTGGACTTCTACGAGCACCTGGTGGGCCAGCAGTCGCTCCTGTCAGACCTGGCCGCCATGGGCATCCGCCTGTGCCGCACGCGCATGGTGAACCCGGGCACCATCATCGTGGGGGACTTCACCGCCGCGGCGACGCTGTATGACAGCCAGCGCTCGGTCATCCGGTTCGCGGAGCCGCCGCCGGGCATCTTCCCGCGCGAGGGACTGGCCGCCTACGGCGAGGTCTACACGACGCTCGCGGTGCACCTGCCCACCCACTTCTTCGTGGCGTCGCTGACCTGATGGCCACCGCGAGCGCGAAGGGCGAGGGCGCGCAGCTCACGGTCCTCTACATCACCGGCTGGTGCCGCAGCGGCAGCACCATCCTGGGCAACGTCCTCAACGAGGTGCCGGGCTTCTTCCACGTGGGGGAGCTGAGCTTCCTCTGGAAGAACGCGTACGGGAACGGCTCCAACACGCTGTGCGGCTGCGGCCAGCAGTTGTTGGAGTGTGGCATCTGGGACACGGTGCTGACCTCCGACGTGCCAGCGGGCCAGACGCCGCGCGCGCACGCGGAAGAGGTGGTGCGCAGGCAGCAGTCCGCCGTGCGCACGCGGCACACGTTGCGGGTGCTGGACGAGGCTGGGGATTCGCAGGCGCTCCATGCGCACGCGGACTTTCTCGCGCGGACGTACCGCACCATCGCGCGAGCGACGGGGAGCAGGGTGCTGGTGGACAGCGGGAAGTTCCCGTCCGAGGCGGCGCTGCTGCCGCGCGTGGAGGGCATCCGGCCGCTGTACCTGCACCTGGTGCGCGACCCGCGCGCGGTGACGCACTCGTGGACGAAGACGAAGCAGTACGTCGTCCCGATGTCCGCGGCGCGCAGCACGGCGTACTGGCTGGGCTTCAACGCCGCGTCGGAGGAGGTGACGCGGAGGTTCCCCGCCCAATCGCTCTTCCTGCGCTACGAGGACTTCATCGCCGCGCCGGACCGCGCCGTGGACACGGTGCTGGACCTGGTGGGCGTGCCGCGCGCGCAGAACCCGGTGAAGGGCCGCACGGTGGTGCTGGGGAAGAACCACACCGTCACCGGCAACCCGGACCGCTTCCGCAGCGGACCCACGCTCCTGCGCGGCGAGGACGACGCATGGAAGGGGGAGCTGGCCTCTGGAGCGAAGGCACTCACCGTGGCGCTCGCCTGGCCGCTGATGGCGAAGTACGGGTACTTCAGCGGAGCCCGGCGCGCTCCCACCGGAGGGGCCGCGCCGGATGCGGCGGGCGCGGAAACCCGGCCCTGAGCCTTCGGACATGAGCTCTGTCCTCACGGATGAGAAGGCGAGAACCCGGCTGAGCCCCCGTCGGCGGCGAACCGAAAAAACCTGTCCGACAGTCGGACAGGTTCGGGCGGCCATGGTGGGGGGCCCCCAGGCCATCCAGGCTCCGGAAACCTGTCGGACAGTCGGACAGGTTCTGGAGAACCAGGGCCCGGGACTTCGCTCCGCCCGAGTTGCTGGAACCTGTAGGACATTCGGACAGGTTCTGAAGAACCAGGGACCGGGACCTCGTCCCGCCCGAGCCGCGGAAACCGGTCGGACAGTCGGACAGGTTCTGAAGAACCGGGGCCATGGACCCCGCTCCGCCCAAGCGGAGGAAACCTGTCGGACAGTCGGACAGGTTCTGGAGAACTTGGACCGGGGGCCTCGCTCCGCCCGAGCGGAGGAAACCTGTCGGACAGTCGGACATGGTTGGCGCGCCGGGGCCGGGGACTTCGCTCCGCCCGAGCCGCAAGAACCTGTCGGACCGTCGGAAGGATTTGGAGAAACAGGGTTGGGGGCTTTGCTCCGCCCAAGCCACGGAAACCTGTCGGACAGGTTCGAGAGAACCGGGACCAGGGACTGCACTCGGTTCAAGTTGAGGAAACCTGTCGGACAGTCGGACAGGTTCGAGAGAACCGAGCCCGGGGCTTCGCTCCTCCGTGCAGCGGAAACCTGTCGGACAGTCGGACAGGTTTTGGAGAACCGCGGCAGGGGCTGCCGATCCAACCGGACCGCAGGAAACCAGTCGGACAGGTTTTTGGCGCACCGCAGCCGGGAGCCCGTCGTTCCATCTGGGGCACGAAAACCTGTCGGACAGTTGGACCGGTTTGGGCGCCCTGCGGCTGGATGCTGCCGGTTCATCCGGGCCGCGGAATCTTGTCGGACAGTCGGACAGGTTGGGGCTGTGCCGGACGGGGATATCCGGGGCTCTGCGGGGGCCGTGCACCGGCGCGGTCGGGTGCACGAGGGACGGCTGGGCTGGGTTGGGGAGGGGACTCCGTCAATACGGCTCTGTCCGGCGCGAAGTGGGGGACTTGTCTCTACGGGCCAATCGTTGGCGCTGGGCCTGGGCGGAGATGATGTGCGCTGGGTGCGGTTGGCGGAGCGGATGTTGTGCGGGGCCGGCTGGAATGCCGCGACCTGTGAATGCGTGGTTCGGTGATGTGCGGTGCGCTCGCTGGGGCGCAGCCGTGCTCCAACTTCTGGAGGGACGCGGATGGAACTGGGACTCGCCAACAAGGTCGCGCTCGTCGCTGGTGGCTCCAGCGGGCTGGGGCTCGCCGTCGCGGAGGAACTGGCGAAGGAGGGCGCGCATGTCGCCATCGGCGCTCGAGATACGGATCGGCTGGCCCAGGCGGAGGCTCGGCTCAAGTCCGTGGCCCGGGGCGGCCGGGTGCTGGCGACTCGCGTGGACGTGAAGGACGACGCGGACGTGCGCCGCTGGGTGGATGACGTGGTGGCGAAGCTGGGCGCGCTGCACGTCGTCGTCACCAACAGCGGCGGTCCTCCTCCCGGTCCGGCCTCTACCTTCGGCGTGGACGCGTACCGGAGCGCGGCGGACGCGGTGCTGCTGCCGCCCATCTCCCTGGCGCTCGCGGCGCTGCCTCACCTGAAGAAGGCCGGATGGGGACGCCTGCTGTTCATCACCTCCGAGACGGTGCACCGGCCCGTGTCCCGCTTCGCGCTGTCCGGCTTCGCTCGCATGGGCATCGTCGGCTTCTCCGCCGCGCTGGTGCAGGAGCTGGGCGACGCCGGCATCACCGTCAACGTGCTTGCGCCGGGCTACATGCGCACGCCTCCCGTCGAGCGCACCGCCGGCAACGCGGGTGATGTGGAGGCGGGCCTTCGCGCCATGGGCGCGCACATCCCGCTCAAGCGCGTGGGGCTCCCGGAGGAGTTCGCCGCCGCGGCGGTGTTCCTTGCCAGCGAGCGCGCTTCCTTCATCACCGGCACCGTGCAACTCGTGGACGGCGGCGCGAGCGTCATCGGATGAGCGCCACCTCCGCCGCTCCGTCCCGCCGTCCCGTCGTCGTGAAGATTGGCGGCGCGGCGGGCGTGGACCTGGAGAACGTCTGCTCGGACGTCGTGGAACTCGTAAGCCAGGGCGAGCGCGTCGTCGTCGTCAATGGAGGTTCGGAGGCCGGTGAGCGGCTCCTGGGCTCGCTGGGCCTGGCGCGCCCGGAGGCCACCACCGCGAACGGCAACGTCGTGCGCCTCACCTACGCGCCCACGCTGCGCGCGCTCACCATGGCGTGGGTGGGTGAGGTCAACAAAGCCGTGGTGCTGGCGCTGCTCACGAAGGGCGTCACCGCGCTGGGCCTGTGCGGCGCGGACGGCCGCGTGCTCACCGCTCGCCGCCGGCCGCCACTCAAGTTGCAGGACGCCGACGGGCGGATGCGCATCGACCGCGAGCATCTGGCCGGAGAGGTCTCCTCGGTGAACGCGGCGCTCCTGGGCACGCTGCTGGATGGCGGCTACGTGCCCGTCGTGTGTCCTCCCGCGGTGACGGAGGGCGGCGTGCTCGTGAACGTGGACGCGGACCATGTGGCATCGTCCATCGCTGCGGCGCTGGGCGCGAAGGCCCTGGTCATCCTGTCCAATGTGCCGGGGCTGCTCGCGGATCCGAAGGACCCCGCCTCGCTGGTGCGCTCCAGCGACGACGTGGAGGGCTGCATGCCGCTGGCGGGCGGCCGCATGCGCTACAAGCTGGAGGCCGTGCGCCGGGCGCTGCTGGGCGGAGTTCCGGCCGCGTACGTGAGCGCGTCGCGCGTGGCTCGGCCGGTGTTCTCCGCGCTGGAGGAGGCGGGCGGCACGAAGTTCACCCTTCGGGATGGAGGCAGGGCGGATGCGGGCGCGTGAGCCAGGCGTCGACTTGTTGCGGTGGATGGTGGAGCAGTACAGCCCCAGCCACCAGGAGGCCTCCTTCGCCGGAGCGCTGGTGGAGCGGCTGGGGACACGCGGCTGGCGGGCGCACACCGACGCCGTGGGCAACGCCGTCGCCCGCTACGGGGACGGGGACACCGTCATCGCGTTCCTGGGCCACATCGACACCGTGCCCGGGGAAGTGCCCGTGCGGCTGGAGGGACAGAAGCTCTACGGCCGGGGCGCGGTGGACGCCAAGGGCCCCCTGTGCGCGTTCATCGAAGCCGTGGAGCTGCTGGACGACGCGGAGCGCGCCGGCAAGCAGTTCCTGCTCCTGGGCTGCGTGGAGGAGGAGGTCGCCATCACTCGCGGCGCCCTTCACGTGCGCGACCAGTACGCCCCGGACTTCGTCATCAACGGCGAGCCCAGCGGCGCGCACGCGGTGACCATCGGCTACAAGGGACTGCTGCGCCTGGACCTGGAGCACCGCGCCAGCCGCCGCCACACCGCGAGCCGCGACTACCGCGCCGCCGCCGAACACGTCATCGAGGCGTGGAACGCGCTCAAGCGCCTGTGTGACGACTGGAACCGCGAGCGCCCATCTCTCTTCGAGCAGAACCTGCCCTCCCTCAACGCCTTCCACACCGGCGCCACGGAGACGGAGGAGTGGGCCACGGCCGCGGTGAGCATCCGCACCGGCCCGTCCACGGACACCGACGCCCTGCTCGCGGCGCTGGCCACCGTGCCCACCGTGACGGTGCGCACCGTGGCTCGGAAGAACGCCGTGTCCACCAACGGCAACGACGCGCTCTCCCGCGTCTTCAAGCAGGCCATCCGCGAGCGCGGCGTGAAGCCCACGCTGCGCCTGAAGACGGGCACGTCCGACTGGAACACCGTGGCCTCCGCGTGGGCCGTGCCCACCGTGGCGTACGGCCCCGGCGACGCCGCGCTGGACCACACGCCGCATGAGCACATCGACCTGCCGGAGTACGAGGAGGGCGTCGCGGTGCTCGCGCGCGTGCTGGCGCTGCTGCCCGTGAAGGGGACCGCGGGAGGCTGAGCGCTCAGGTGCCCAGCGCGGCCAGGCCTCGCGAGCGCAGGGTCCTCATCCCCACCACGATGCCGAAGAAGAGCAGGGCACAGCCCGCGGTGATGGGCCGCACACCCACGCGGTCCGACAGCGCGCCCTGTCCCCAGACGCCCAGGATGTAACCCGCGTTCACCAGGAGCAGGAACAGGCTGCTCACGCGAGCCTGCAGCTCCGGCGGCGTGCGCGCCTGGCACACCGTCTTCAGGCCCGTGAAGGCGACCAGGTACACGGCGCCCAGGATGAACAGCGTCACCAGGGCCACCGGCAGCGAGGGGGACAGCCAGTACGCGGCGGAGCACAGCCCCACGAGCAGCAGCGACGCCTCCAGGAAGACCCGCCGCCCCATCCTCGCGACGAGGGCGCCGGAGCCGAACGCCGCGATGACCGCGCCCGTCCCCTGCGCCGTGAGCAGCATGGACGTGGTGGTCGCGTCCCCACCCAGCACCTTCAGCGCGAACACCGGCACCAGGCCCACGAAGGGGGAGATGAGCAGGCCCACCAGCGCCCCGGAGCCCAGCGCGAGCGCGATGCCCGGATCCGTCCACGCCAGCCGCACGCCGCGCATGATGCCGGCCCACAGCGCCTCCACCTTGGGAGGCAGCGTGCTCGCCGCGCCGCGCATCCCCGCGAGCGCCAGCAGCACGGCGAGGAAGGACAGAGTGTTGACGAACAGCGCCCCGGCGATGCCCACCTTCGTCAGCACGAGCGCGGCCAGCACGGGACCGATGATGCGGCCCAGGTTGAACTGCGCCGAGTCCAGGCTGAGCGCGTTGTGCAGGTCCTCCGGAGGCACCACGGCCACGGTGAGCGCCGTGGCGCAGGGGATGACCAGCGTGCTGAACGCGCCGTTGAGCAGCGAGAGGACCGCCACCCACGGCACCGACAGGTTGTCCGTTGCGGCCAGCACCGTGAGCAACGCGGCCAGCAGCGCCTGCATGCATACGCACACGGCCATGAAGGTGCGCCGGTCGAAGCGGTCCGCGAGCGCTCCACCCAGGGGCGCGAGCACCAACGAAGGCAGGTGCGTCAGCGCGGCGACGCCGCCCGTCCAGGCGGCCTGGCCCGTCACCTGCGTGACGTAGACCCCCAGGGCCACGGACTCCATCCACGTGCCGATGTTGGACACGAGCGTGCCCAGCCAGAGAAGGGTGAAGTCGCGATGGGACAGGGCCCGGGCGGAGCCCGAACGTGAGAACAAGGAGGTGGCCACGGAGATATTCTTTCTACAGCGCGCCCCTGACGCGTGCTCGGTGGGCGCACGCCTACACGATGTTTGACTCCCTGCCTGCCTTGGGAGACGGGGAAAGCCATGACGCGGCACAAGGTTCTCGTGGTTCCCCGGGAGATTGCC
The DNA here is from genome assembly GCF_003668895.1 of Corallococcus sp. AB045. Lineage (NCBI taxonomy): Bacteria > Pseudomonadati > Myxococcota > Myxococcia > Myxococcales > Myxococcaceae > Corallococcus > Corallococcus sp. AB045. Next base: position 50,491 of record NZ_RAWN01000030.1, on the reverse strand, counting down.
GGCGAGCGGCTCGACCGGTTCCTGACGAAGCACGTCCCGGGCCTCACGCCGGAGCGGGCCCGGGCGATGCTGGACGCAGGGCGCGTGCGCATCCGGGGCAAGAAGGCCCAGGCCACGCGCAAGCTGTGGGGCGGCGAGGAGCTCACGCTGGAGACGCCGGAGCCCCGGCCGTCTCCGCATGCCTCCCGGGAGGGCCCGGAGCTGCCGGTGCTGTACGACGACGCGGCGCTGGTCATCGTGGCGAAACCGCCGGGGCTGGTGGTGGAGCCGGAGGGGCGGGCGGCGTCGGTGGTGGGGCTGCTCGCGGCGCGGTGCCCGCCGTTCGACGTGGAGGGCGTGGTCCAGCCGGGCGTGGTGCACCGGTTGGATCGCGAGACGAGCGGATGTCTGGCATTGGCCCGGACGGATGACGCGGTGGCGGCGCTCCTGAAGGCGTTCCAGGAGAAGCGCGTGGACAAGCGCTACCAGACGCTGGTGCTGGGCCGTCCGCCGGACACGGGGCACCTGGAAGGACCGTACGCGAGGGACCCGAAGGATCCGCGCCGCTTCACGACCCGCGTGCCCTCCGCGCGCCGGGCGGCGCTGACGTTCACGGTGCGCGAGCGGTTCCGGGAGGGAGCGCTCCTGGACATCGACCTGGACACGGGGCGCACGCATCAGATCCGCGTGCAGCTGTCGGAGGCCGGGTTCCCGGTGCTGGGGGATTCGCTCTACGGCACGGAGGAGGCGCGCAAGCACCCGGCGGCGCTCGCGGTGGAGCGTCAGGCCCTGCACGCGTGGCGGCTGGAGGTGCCGTCCTCCGCGACGGGCCAGCTCGTCCAGGTGGAGTCGCCGCTGCCTGAGGACTTCCTGCGTGGGCTCACGGTGCTCCGCGGAGGCGCGTGATACATCTCGGGCGCTGGGGACCTGGCGGATCAGGGCAGCACGAAGAGGGGAACATGCAAGCGCGGATGAAGTCGTGGGGCGGCCTGTGGGGAAGCCTGTCGTTGATGGTGGCCCTGCTGGTTTCGGGCTGTGGTTCCTCCACGAGCCCGTCGGGCCCCGTGCAGGATGCCGGCACGCAGGTGGATGCCGGGACGGATGCGGGCACCTCGGGCGACGCGGGCGTCGCGGACGCGGGCACGGTGGACAGCGGCGTACCGGAAGGCGCGCCCTGCGAGAAGACCCAGGGCGTGTGCGCGGGGGCGAAGCGGGCGTGGGTGGACGGCGCCTACGAGCCCGTGTGCACTGCGCGCTCCTATGGCGCGGACTACGAGGCGTCGGAGCTGCGCTGCGACGGCCTGGACAACGACTGCGACGGCGTGACGGATCCGACGACGTGGGCGGATGTCGCGCCGATGCAGTGGGCTCCTGATGACAGATGGGCGGACAGCCTGCCCGTGGAGGGGGGCTTCTTGTTCGTCTCTTCCGACGGCCTGGCGGCCATCGAGCTCCTCCGGCTCGATGCCTCCCTGCGCCTGAAGGGCTCGGCGACCCTGCCGCTGTCGCCCGCGCCCATTCGCGTGTCGAGGACCCAGCTGCTGCGGACCTCTCGCGGGCCGGCGCTCTTCTCCATCGCCGTGTACTCAGAGCCGAGCTACTTCGTGCGAGGGAGCCTCGTGCAGCTCGATGAGCTGGGGGCTCCCATCGGCGAGGGCGTCGTCCTCTTCGAAGGGCCCTACACCTGGGCGAATGGACACGTGGCCCCATCCGTGGATGGAGAGCGGCTCGCGGTGACCTGGACGTGGGATCTCGCCGGTGCCCGCGAGGTGCAGGGCATGGTTGTGGACCCCGCCGGCCAGGTCCTGGCGGCGCCCCGCGTGCTGCACCGGTCGGACTCGCTGGATCTCTCCGCGGCGGAGGTGCTGGGCCTGGAGGATGGCGGCTTCCTGGTGAAGACGAACGAGAACAAGGCGGGCTCGTTCGATGACACACGCGTCTGGCTGCAGCGTTACGACCGCGAGCTCCTGCCCGTGGGGGACGAGCGCATCCTCACCGTGAAGTACGCGGCCGCTCCCAGGCTGATGCTGACGGCTCCCTCGGAAGAGAGCGGCGCGGGCGAGCCGACGCTGCTCTACCGGGACCCGCATGGACTCACTCCCCAGTTCCTTCAGGTGCGGTCCCTCTTCGACCAGGGCATGGCGGAGAGCCTGACCGCTACGACGCGGAGCCAGACCGCCCTGTTCGGCGCGACGATGACTTCCCGGGGACTCCAGCTGGCGTGGCTCTCCATGCTCTTTGTTACCAACCCCAGCGGGGATGCCGCCTTCGGGGTCGAAGGGCGGCTCTGGGGGCGGAGCGCGACCGGCGTCGTGGAGGATTGGACTCCCGGCACCGCGTCCATGCCCATGCACGCCGCCGCGTCATGGGTGCGGCTGCATGAGCTGGCGGGGCATCAGCTGGGGGCGCTCACGATGACCGCCACGGACACTCCCCGGACCTACACCCTGCGTTCGCTGCGCTACTGCGCGCCCTGAGCCCGGCGACGGGCTCTGCTTCCCCGAGGAGTCTCCCGACCTCCTCGCGGAAGAAGCGCGCGGAGGACGGCTACCGGCCGGGGTCGTCCTCGGCGTCGGGCTCGGGCGGCTCCAGACGGGCCTGCCGCTCACTGGCCTCCCAGGAGGCCTCGGCGTCACCGGCGTGCACGCGGGCGGCGGCATCGTCGTCCTGGTCGCCGGTCCACGTCGTGTGGCCTCCCGCGAAGCCCTCCAGGGGGCGAGCGCCGCGATGCGACTCCACCTCCAGGTCCTTCTGCTCCTGCTCGCGCAGCCGCTCGCGCTCCTGCTCCCGCTCGTGCTCATGCTGCTGTTCAAGAATCCTGTCCGCCATATCGCATCACCTCCTGACCCAAGGTGGGGTGCGCCCGCGCGGGACGGCAGGGGGAGACGAGCGTTCGTGCACGGCCGCATGCCTTGCGTGCGGTCGGCTACGCTCCAGCCGCCCGTGTGAGCCGGGCATCTGGAGGAGCGCGGCGCATGAACGCGGGAGTCTCCATCGTCGCCGATGACACCCGGAGCTGGGGACTGGAGACCCCTGGCCCCGGCCTGCTGCTGCACGTGCCCGCCACGGGCCGCTGGGCGCGTCGGCCCTCGGTGCACCTGGAGGCGGCTCCCGACTACCGCATCCGGTTGCGCGGCGCGGGGCAGACGCTGCTCTGGACCCGCATCGATTCCTACTGGGACCGCGCGGCCTTCCTCCGGGGAACGGCCCAGGCCCCCCAGGTCCTGCCGCCCCTGTCCGCGCCCGAGGTCCGGGCCGTGGAGGCCGCGTCCGGCACCGGGGCCTGGTGGGAGGCCTGGGCGTGGCGGGTGGCTCGTGCGCTCGTGGAGGCCCCTCTGCCGGTGCTCCACGCCGGGTCCTGGTGTCTGCGCCCCGTGCGCGCCATCGCCTCGGAGAAGTCGGAGCGGCATCCCGTCTCCCCCATGGAATGGGGCTTCGGTCAGCCGCCGATGCCGCCGCACTCGCTGTCCGCCGTGACGCGGTTCCTCCACGCCTGGAACGAGGACTGGTGGGACGCGCGGACCGAACACACGCCGGGTGTCGTGCTCGGACTGCGTGCGCTCTCGTCACCCGAGGACGGACGCGTGAAGAGCTGGCGCAAGCGCGCACGGGACGGGACGTTGCCGCCCGTGCTGCTGCTCTACGTGGACATCCTGGCGAAGTGGCTGGTGCTGGATGGCCACGACCGGCTGCACGCGGCGCTGCTCGAAGGCGTGGAGCCTCCGCTCTTGGGCTTGTGGCCCTTCGTCACCCCGCCGCGTCCCGCGAGCGCCGTCCGCGAGGAGGGCGCCCTGTTCAGCGCGGAGTTCCAGCTGCGCTCCGGGGCGACGCCGGAGACCGTCGACCGCGTCAACCGCATGCTGCTGCTCAACTTCACTCCCAATCCCAGGGGAACCGTCTCGCGCGCCTGGCCGCTCCCGGGCGGGCGGGCCTCCTGGCGCGAGGAGGTCTCCGCCCGGCGCCGCGTTGCACCGGCCCCGCTTCCGGACGACATCGACTGGGATTGGTTCACGTAAGCTGTCCGGCATGTTTCAGCACTTCGAACGCACGACCACCGACCGGCTGCTGCTCCGCGCTGTTCGCGAAGGCGACCTGGACGCCGTCTTCGCCCTCCATTCGGATCCGACCACGAACCAGTTCAGCCGCCGTGGCTACATGCAGACGCTGGACGACGCGCGGCGGATCATGGGCCTCTGGCTGGAGGACTGGGCGCGCGAAGGCGTGGGGTACTGGCTGGTGGAGCGGCTCGAAGCGCCCGGCGTCGTCGTGGGCCTGGGCGGCCTGCGCCACAAGGAGCTGGAAGGCCAGCGCGTGCTCAACCTCGCCTACCGCTTCACGCCCGAGACCTGGGGCTCCGGGTACGCGACGGAGGTGTCCCGCGTCGCGCTGGCGCTGGCGGCGCGGCACCTGCCGCACGTTCCCCTGGTGGCCATCATCCACCCGGAGAACGCCGCGTCCATCCGCGTGGCGGAGCGGCTCGGGATGCGCCTGGACCGCCACGTCACCGAGGACGGCATCCCGAACCGCGTGTATGTGATTGGCTGAGCAGCTCTTTCAGCGCGGGTCGAACGAAGCACAGACGCGCACGCCGATGCGGACGTCCCGCGCGGTCGCGTCGCCGGGAGACAGGTCGGCGCTCGCCGCGACGAACGAGTCGTAATACCAGGAGCCTCCCCGGAGCACGACGCTGCCGAACTCCGGCGTCACGGAGCGCGTGAGCTCGTAGGCGTTGCCCGCCATGTCCCGCAGGCCGAACGGGCTCACCGACGCGGGATGCGTTCCCACCGCGTCCGGTCCGAAGGCCAACGGCCGCCGGTCGTACGTCGCGTCGATGTTGGCGTCGTCGGGCTGGAGTTGGTCGCCGTGGGGATAGCGGCGGCCGTCCGCGCCCCGGGCCGCGTACTCCCATTCGTGCTGGCCACACAGGCGCGCTCCCGGCAGCCGCTTCGTCCGGTGGAGCCAGTAGAAGTAGCCCTCCAGGTCCTGCGCGGAGACGCCGGACAAAGGCAGCCGCTTCCAGTCGACGCTCGCGTGCCGCGTGCGCTCCGCGTAGAGCAGGGGCTCGCCTTCCTTCGCGGTGCGGAACTCCTCGCGGGTGCGGTGGAAGGTGAAGACCCAGCCGGTGCCCTGCCGCCACCGCAGCGTGATGGTGCCTCCGTCGCCGAAGTGCGGCTGTTCGAGGATTTTCCTCGCGGGCGCGTCCGGCGGCAGGTCTTCCAGGTAGGTCAGCCAGTCGCCGAACGTCACCTCGTCGCGGCCCACCAGATAGCCGCCGGTGAGGCAGTAGCGATGCATGGGCGGGCTGAAGGTGAAGCGGCGCACCACCTCCGGCTCGGCGCTGCCCAGGAGGAAGCAGCCCGGCGGAATGTAGACGTAGCCTTCGGGCACCTGGGTGGGGAGCGTGAGGCGCAACGCTTCACGCGCGCCGTGCGTGAGGAACACCGGAACGTCCAGGGGCACCCGTCCCGGCTGCGTGACGTGGAGCAGGTAGGAGCCTTCCGGGAGGACGAAGCGCGAGCTTCCGGCGGCCGGCACGGCTTCGCGGCGGAACGGCCCGTCGCTCCGGAGGACGCGCGTGATGGACAGGCGGGCTCCCGGCGGTGTGCTGTCGACCGTCAGCTCCGCGGGCTCGTGGAACCGCCGCAGGGAGGCCCCGCCCTCCTTCGCTGAGTCCACCTCCTGCTCCAGGCGCTGGAGCCACGCGTCGCGCTCGTGGCGCTGGTGGAACGCTTCCGCGAGGAGGACGCGCTCGGACAGGACCTCCGCGATGAGCCGGCGCGTGTCGGGGTGGTGGCGGTCGCGGTCCAGGCCGCGCTCCAGGCTCCGGCTGGCGCGGGTGAAGGCCGCTTCCGCCTTGTCACGCAGGGCGAGCGTCTCCGTCCAACGCTTCTCCGCGGCGCTGCGCAGGCCCGTGGCATTCGTCGCGGTCTCCGGGCCCAGCGAGGAGGGCGGCCGGCCGTCGAACATGGCCAGCGACTCCTCCCGGTTCGCGAGCGACCTCGCGGCGAGGGTGCGGCCCGAAGCCAGCGCCTCCTTCGCGGTGCCCAGCTCCGCGGCGATGAAGCGCGAGTCCTCCAGGTACGCCTGGAGCCGGAGGCCGCCATACGACGCGAGGACGGCGAGCGCGAGCACGAGCGCGGTGAGGCCCCGTCCCCAACGCGCGCGGCGCACGGCCCGGTGGGACGCCCGGAGGAAGGCCTGCTCCCGGGTGCCCAGGGTGGCGGGCTCCAGCACCCGCACTTCATCCAACTGGCGCTGACCCCACAGGGCCTCGCTGGCGCGGCGCAGGCGGTCCCACTCCACGCTGGCCGCCTCCACGCGCTTGCGCAGCACGCGGTGCCCGATGTCGTCATCCAGCCAGTCGCGCAGCGTGCCCCAGCTCGAGATGAGCGACTCGTGGGCAATCTCCCAGCGGGGCAGACCGCTCACCGTGCGCGTGTGCAACAGCCGGCCTTCCACGAGCATCCGCAGCGCCGCGCGGGAGGTGTCGTCCGAGGCGTCCGCGAGGTCCTCCGCGCCACGCTCGATGCGCGTGCCCTCCGCCGTCACCAGTTGGAGCAACAGCCGCCGCGCCGCCGCGTGCTCCGCGGGGCTCATGCGCGCGAGCACTCCGTCCGCATGCCGGGACAACGCTCCGGCCACGCCGCCCATCGCCTCCAGCGCCGAGCGCGTGATGCGGCCCCGGGCGGCGTCGCGGCGCTCCCACAGCTCCGCGAGCGCGAACTGGAGCAGCGGGAGGCTGCCCACGCCATGCGCCGTGGAATCGACGAGCGTCCGCACCAGCTCCGGCGACTCGAAGGCCACGCCCCTCGCGCGGGCCGGGCCGATGATGGCCTCGCGAACGCCCTCGGGCGATAGGGGCCGGAGGATGTAGAGCGCCCGCTCCGCCTCTTCCCCCAGGCCCGGGAGCGCGCACAGGCGCGTGAGGAAGTCGCCCCGCACCGCGAGCAGCACGTGCACTCCGGTAGACGGCAGGGCCAGCTCTCCCAGGAGGCGGGCGAAGTGCGCGGCCTGGCCGGGGTCGGAGAGGGTGAGCAGCTCCTCCAACTGGTCGACGAAGAGCAGCAGCCCCCGCCCGCGTCCATGCATCTCGCGCAGCGCCTGTCCCAGCCAGGCCGGCGTGTCCGTGAGGGCGGTGACGAGCTCTGCCTCCCTGCGCCCCAGCACCGGCGCGAGCGCGGCGGCCAGCGCTTCGAGCGGGCGATGACCGGGCCACAGCGTCACGACGTGCGGCTCGCGTCCGTCGCCCAGGTCTCCGGCCGCCACCCGGGGCAGCACGCCCGCGCGGCACAGCGAGGACTTGCCCGTCCCGGAGTCGCCAGCGACGAGCACCAGCGGCCGCGTGCGCAGGCGCTCCAGCACGGCGCGGATGTCGCCCTCGCGTCCGAAGAAGAGCGCCCGGTGCTCGGCAGCGAACGGCGCGAGCCCTCGATAGGGATTGCCGGCGGCCAGCGGCGCGGGCGAGATGGAGCGCTCCAACTGCTCCAGTGATTCGCTCAGCGCCTCCGCGGAACCCACGCGCTCCAGCGGATCCACCGCGAGACAGCGCTGGATGAGTGCGGCGAAGTCGGGGTCCACCTCCGGTCCCAGCGCGGCGCGGGGCGGGGTGTCCTCGGGCTTTCGCGAGGCGCGGCGGGGCACCTGGCCCGTGCACAATTCATGGAGGATGAGGCCCAGTGCATACAGGTCGCTGCGGGCGGACGCCGGGCCTCCGATGAGCACCTCCGGCGCCAGGTAGGGCAGGGTGCCCACGAGCAGCGGCGATCCGGACGCCAGCTCCGCGCCCACCTCGAAGCGCTCGGCGAGGCCGAAGTCGAGCAGCTTCACCTCGCCCTCGCGCGTGACGAGCGCGTTGGAGGGCTTGAGGTCGCGGTGCAGGACGCCCTGGCGATGCGCCGCCGCCAGCCCCCGCGCCAGGCCCACGCCCAGGGACAGCACCCGGCGCCACGGCACGGGCAGGGGCAGCTCCGCGAGCGTCTCGCCGACGACGTACTCGGAGACGATGTACGGGTGGCCGTCCACCGCGCCCACGCTGAACACGCTGACGATGTTCGCGTGTTGCAACCGCGCGAGCGCCCGGGCCTCCGTGGTGAACAGGTCGCGGAAGCGCTCATCCGGCTGTGTCGCCGCCATGAACTTCACCGCCACGCGCCGGTCCAGCGACGTGTCGTGCGCCAGGTAGACGATGCCCATCCCGCCCCGGCCCAGCGGGCGCTCCAGGCGGAACGCATCGAACGACGGCGGTGGCGTCCAGGGCTCCGGCTCCGGCGGCGGCAGCCGGTCCGTCTCCCTCTCGTCGGAGGGCTCCGGGTCCTCCACGGACGAGCGCTGGATGCCGGGCGTGAGCGTGGCCAGCATGCTCCGGCACTCGTTGCATCCCGCGGCGTGGCGGTGCACCTGCGCCAGCGCCTCATCCGTCAGATGGTCCTCGAGGAGCTGGACCAGGATGTCGTCGGTCAGGCAGCTGGAAGGGGGCGCGCTCACGGGGTGGGAGCCTTCACGCTAGCCACGCGGCGCGCGGCGTTCAATGACACACGCGGACACGCCCCCCCGCATCGTGCGCGCGCCGCGCGTGGGGGGCGGGCCGGGGCGTGGCATGCTATGGCGTTGCCATGTCCCAGGTGTCCGCACTGGCCGCGACCTTCCTCTCGCACACGAAGACGCGCTTCGTGGCCCCCTCGCCGGAAGAGCTCGCGGCACTCGACGCCCTGCTGTCGCGCGCCTGGGAGGAAGCGCAGGCCCGCTGGCCGGGCATCCCGCTGACCGCCGCGCGCTTCGTCACCCACGTCGCGGAGCGGCTCCCCCCGGCCAGCCCCACCGCGCCCATCGCGCCGCTCGTCTCCGCCCTGTCCCTGCCGGAGCTGTACCTGGCGTGCGCGTGCGTCCAGGGCCACTCCGTCGCGCTGGAGGCCTTTGAACGCCACTACCTGGCCCGGCTGCCGGAGCGGCTGCGGAGCCTGCGCCAGCCCGACTCGATGATCGACGAGGTCCGCCAGCGCGTGAGCGTGAAGCTCCTGGTGGCCAGCGCGGGCCACGCGCCCGCCATCGCGGACTACACGGGGCGTGGGGGCCTCTTGAGCTGGGTGGTCGTCATCGCCAGCCGCATCACCAACAAGCTGCGCGGACAGGAGAAGCCTTCCACGGAGGACGACGCGGAGGAGCTGTTCAAGGCGCTGCCCGCGCAGGGCCTGGATCCGGAGTTGGACGTGATGAAGCGCCGCCACCACGCGGCCTTCCGTCAGGCCGTGAGGGAAGCCGCCGCCACGCTGTCGGCCGAGGACCGCCATCTGCTCCGCCTCCACTTCGCCGACCGGCTTTCCACGTATGAGATGGCGCCGCTCTTCCGCGTCAACCAGTCCACCATCTCCCGCTGGCTGAAGCGGGTGCAGCAGCAGGTCTACACGGAGACCCGGCGCCGCCTGCAGGAACAGCTGGGCCTCTCCACGGAGGACTTCCAGAGCTTCATCGCCTTCGTGGACAGCCAACTGGACCTGACCTTGAGCCAGCTCCTCGGCGAGAAGCGCGAGCCCTCGTCGGAAGGCTGAGCTACTGCACCCGCGCGGGCTCCGCCTTCGGGGGGCCATAGGAGAGGTTGCGCAGCAGCGCGGCCCCGGGCTTCACGTCGCCTCGGCGCACCGTGCACACCTCTCCCTCGCCGAGTGCGTCGCCTGTGTCCGCCTGGAAGCGGCCAGGGCACTCCTGGAGGATGATGTCCAGCGCGCGGCCGTCGCGGGTGCGGGAGAGGCAGGTGGCGCCGTCGGGTGCCCAGGCCGCCTCGAAGGACCCCTTCGCCGGGTCCCACTCGCGGGTCACCTCCGTCGCCCGCTCCAGCACGCCCAGCCGGTCGTAGATGTCGATGGTGGTGTCCTGGCGCGTGTGGCTCCGGCCGTTGCCGCAGTAGTCCGCGCGGGCCAGCCGGGTGCACGCCTGGTGGAGGCCGGACAGCGACTTCCCGTCCCGGGAGGCCCAGGGCGCGTAGCCCCAGAGGATGCACTTGGAGATGGCGCCGTTCTCACACGCGAAGGTGACCCGGTCCGCCGCTTCGGCGTGGGCGCCGCTCGCGTCCCACACGCCGCCCACCGCCAGGGCCCGGGGCGCGGGAGAGCGGTCCAGCGCGACGCAGGGGTTCTCCCACTCGCGCGCCACCGGGTTCCACGCCTCGATGCGGTAGAAGACGCGGCTTGCATCATCCGCCGCGGGCTCCGCGCCGCAGATGGCCACCTCCACGGGCTTGCCGTCGCTGGCGGTGCCCTGGAGCACGGTGCCCACCACGTCGCTGGCCGTCGCACCGGCCTCCGGCGCGGGGACCGGCCACAGCCGGCCATGGTCGAAGCGCAGGGCCGTCACCCCGTCCTCCGCCTGCCGGGGCGCGTCCAGCGCCACGGAGACGAGCACGCTGGTGCGCTCGTCCGTCTGCTTCTCCGGATCCCAGCCGCGCTTGGTGCCCCACAGCATCGTGCCCTGGGGCCGGGCGATGCGCTGGGCCGTCTGGGATTGGCACCGGCGCGCGTAACGCTCGGCGTCGGTCGGGCCGCTCACGGACCGGGTGGGGCCGGGCTTCGGGGCGGCGGCGGGCGGCGCGGCCTGTCCTTGCGCGGACAGGAGCAGGAACAGGCACACCGGCAGGGTTCGGAAGGGCGCGTTCATCGCTTCCGATGAGCCCCCGGGCCCAAAATCGATGCACGGAATCCGTCCGCCCCCCGCACGGAGCCGTCAGTCCCAGCCGCGCAATTGGACGCGCACTCGCCGCAGCAGCAGGTCCCACTCCTGGCGCTTCAAGGTCGCCATCACGCGCCCGGTGACGATGGTGAGCCCCGTGAGGGTCATCACCAGGAAGCCGATGCGGTGGTCCCGCAGGCCCGCGTCGAGCAGGTTGGCCACCACGTCCAGGAGCAGGAACAGCGTCCCCAGCGCCAGGTAGGCGCGGATGCGCAGGGCCATGCCCACCGCCACCCCCAGAAGACAGACAGCGCCGAAGACAATCGCATACGTGCCATCCTCGGACTCTCCCAGGCTGGCCGTCAGCTTCGCCGCCGCGGGCACATACAGCAGCAGTCCGCCCAGGATGCGCACCGCGTTGCGCGCCGCGTGCGGGAGGCTGGACGTGAAGAGCTGTCCCATCATCAGGAGCAGCAGCCCGAGCGGCGCCAGGTACACCTCCAGCCCCTCCAGACCGAACGCGAGCGCGGCGATGAGCAGCGCCAGGTTGCAGGCCGCCGCGGCGAACGCGCCGAACATCCGGCTGCGCTCCACCGCGCCCAGCGCCGCGTACAGCAGGCCGGAGCCTCCCGCGAACAGGGCGGCATCGCCCGTCGCGTCGGCGGGGAGGATGAGCGCCACCGCGATGGGCAGGAGCGCCGCGAACCGCCGCGTCGCCTGCTCCACGGGACGCACACCCGCCCTGCGCGCCAGCACCGTCACGCCCACGAGGACGAAGCCCAGCGACAGCGCGAAGAGGGCGTCATGCTCGGGACGGAGGCCCTGCGCGTACAGCCCGCGCACCAGCGCGTAGACGCCCACCACCGCGAGCTGCACGAAGTAGACATGGCGGCCCGTGTGCTCGCGCCACGCGGCGTGCAGGGACACGCCCACGGCCAGCCCGATGGCCGCCAGCGCCACGGGCAGCACGTCCTCGGAGGCCTGGCCTCCCACGGCGACGGCCGCGAGCAGCGCCGCGCTCGCCACCAGCCACAGGTCGCGGCCCCAGCCCATGCCCCCCGCGACGTCGCTCCGGCGGCGGGACGTCATGCGGCGGGTGACCTGGAGGGCCAGCGCGCTCCCCGCGGCGGCCAGCGCCAGCTCCGCTCCGGACCGGGTGAAGAGGGGCTGGTACGTGGGGTCCCAGGGGGCCCTGGCCTGCGCGAGGAACGCCAGCCCCGTGGCCACGACCGCGCCTCCGGCGACCATCGTCCCGAGCCCCGCGATGAACCCAGCGAGCGCCCCGCGCCACTGGAAGGCCGCCACGAGCAGCGCCGCCGAGAGGAGCCCCAGCGTCACGGAGAAGGCGAAGGACATCATCCATTCGCCCGTCAGCCCCGAGATCATCTCCAACACGAGGAGGGGAACCGCCAGCGTCGATGACGTGTGCCCTTCGACGGCCAGCGCATACACCGCCGCCGCGATGAAGTAGGGCAGCACGGACAGGTGGGCACGCAGTCGCGCCCGGCCCTCGTCGTGGCCCCGACGCTTCGCGAGCCAGGGAGCGACGACCACCACCCCGAGCCCCAGCAGCGCCAGCGTGGGTCCCGGCCACGGTTCGAGGTGCGGCATCAGGTGGGCCAGGGCATGGACGAGCAGCAGGAGCCCCAGGCCCACCACGCCGCGTCCGCGCCCCCTCGCGCCGCCCACGAACAGCACGGCGCCGGTGGCGAGGACGAGGTCCGCCGCGAGCACGCCGGGTTGGAAGAAGGCCGCCGCCGCCACGAGCACCACGGCCGTGAGCGTTTCCCGGCTCAGTGCATCGAGGAAGGGGCCCGGGCGGTCATCGGTGCCCAGGGACAGCAGCCGCCGGAAGAACGCACGCCCCGCGTCCACCCGGGCCACCGCGACCGCGAACACCGCGTAGACGAGCCCGGCGGCGGCGATGCCCGCGAACGCCTGCTGCCACAGGAGGAAGTGCGTGCCGCCCGGCGGCATCCAGGCCTCCGGGTGCAACCATCCCAGCGAAGGGCTGAGCAGTTGCGCCGCCGTGGCGCGGATCCATTGCTCGTCGGGAGGCATCAGCGCCACCAGCGGACTGCCCATCAGCGACTGCTGCGCGGCCCAGAGCGCGGCGCCGGGAAGTCCCAGCAGCAGCCCCCAATGCGCCAGGACCCGCGAGCGGAACGAGGCCGCGAGCAGGACCGTCAGCAGCGCCGGCCCCAGCACCAGGAGCGGCGGCACCAGGCCCAGCGCGCGGGACGGATCCGGTAGGCCCACGACGAAGGCCGAGCGCAGCAGCAGCACGGCCAGCACGGCTACGCCCAGGTGGGGCACCGCGTGGTACAGCGGCCCGTGCTTGGGTTGCTCCAGACGCTGGGCCACCCACGGCCCCACACGCCGCAAGCCCAGCGCCAGGCCCCACAGCGCGATGCCGATGAGCGGCAGGCGCCAGGCGGAGACGTCGGGCGGAAGCGGCCGGCCCGCGCGATTGACGGCCCCGGTGAGCGCGATGAACCCGCCGCACAGGGCGAGCGTCACCACCGAACCCCGCATCTGGAACGCCACGAAGCCACGCGACACGAACGCCAGCAGCGCGCCCGCCGTGAGCAGCACGCCCGCGAGCAGGGCCGCCGGACGCTCGGCGCTGTCGGGCAGGGCGACCCAGTTGACGAGCGTGATGAGCGCGAGCACCGCCTGCACGAGCGCTGCGCCCGCGAAGCCATCCGTGAGGAGAGGCCGTCCCCGAGCGCCGAAAGGCAGGGGGAAGACGTCCAGCAGCCGCCGGCCCTTCACCGTGTCGAGTCCCTGGCCGCGAAGCATCGCGAACAGCGCGAAGCCGAAGCCCAGGCCCGACGCCACGAGCGCGGCCCGCGCCGAAGCGAAGTCAGAGACCGTGCCCAGGCCCTGCGACACCGTGAGCGCGAGCCCCATGGCCGCCAGGAAGCCGACGAGCCTGCTGCCGTCGCGCCGGACGCGGAGCAGCAGCACCGCCGTAGCCACCGCGGTGGGCACGCAGGCGAGCACCGTCGAGAAGGGCACCGCGACCCCCGCGAGCACGTCCGGCAGGGCGGGCGCGACCCCCAGCGCTCGAGCCACCCCGAGCGCGGCGATGGCCAGCGACAGGTCCTCAAGCGGCCGGAATGCGTCCCGCATCCCCTGGCGCTCCAGCCACGCGGACTGCGCGAGCCCGCCCAGGCCATAGAGCACCGCCGCGAGCGCGAAGACGCCCAGGCCCGCCGCGCTGGACGCAAGCCACGGAGTCCCGTCCACGGCCGAGAGCGCCCCGAAGAGCAGCGCGACACCGCCCAGATAGTGGAGGCCCCGCCACCTCCACCGCCCCGCGAAGTGGGCCGCGAACGCGATGACCGCACCCGTGTACGCCTGGGGCCAGGGCGCGTTCGTCCCCTGCGTCCACGCCAGCACGGAGAACGCGGGCATCGTCGCCAGCGAGACGACGACACTCCACGCGAGCATCCGGTTTCGCAGGACGGCGGAGAACGTCACGCGCGCCAGGAGCATCAGTCCGGACGCCACCGCCGCGACGCCGAAGCACCACCACGCCGGAACGTCCGGCGCCTGCACACGTGCGACCAGCGCCCCCGCGAGCAGTGAGGCCATGACGGCCGGATGCACCAGGGCCCGGCGGCGGAACTCCAACAGGAAGAAGACGAGCGCGGCCAGCACGGGCGCGCAGACGGATGCCGTATCCACCCAAGCGTCCTCGCCCGGGAAGACCGAGAAGGCGCCGAGCGCCCCCGCGAGCGCGCCACTGGCCACCACCGCGTGCGCGAGCGTCTCGAACACCGGGGCCGCGCGGGGATGCGCCGCCCGGACGGCCTCCGAGGACGCCCCCGCCGCCACCACCGCGCCCATCGCCACCGCCCACAGCACGAGCCCCGCGAACAGGGGCGCCCCGGGCTCCAGCGCATCGAATCCGGAGGGACCGCTCGCCACACAGAAGACCGCCAGCCAGAGCGCGCCGTAGAGCGCGGCGCCCACACCGGCGAACGAAGCCGTGCCCGCCCGTGCCCGCCACACCGAAGCCCCCAGCGCCACCACGCCCGCGAACGCGCACAGCGCACGCAGCCAGGGCGCGTCGTCCCAACCCATCAGCGGCAGCCCCGCCAGGAGCGATGGGAACAGCGCCACCGCGAAGGTCGTGGCGGAAGCCCCGGGCCACAGCCGTCCCGCGGCCCGCAGCGGAAGGAGCGCGACGGCGGCGACGCCGAGCGCGGCGGGAACGCCGACCGTGGGCATCAGCGCCACCAGGGCCGACAGCGCGATGAACACCACCGGCAGCAGGGCGAGCCCGATGCTCGCGAGCACGCGCCCCGCCGACCGCGAGCGCCGCGCCAGGAACGTACCCAGCCCGATGAAGGCCGCGTGGTAGCCCAGCAGCGCGCCCGTGACGATGAGCTGCCGGGGCACTCCACCCAGCGCCCGCCACGCCTCGCGGACGCCCATGAGCGAGCCGCCCAGCACGAGCACCGCGCCGAGGAACCACCAGATGTACTCGTTGAAGCGGGGAGGGTTGTCGCCCTCGTCCAGCGCGATGACCGCCTCCAGGCCGCTGCCTCCCAGCGAGTCCAGGTGCCCCCGGCCGAACAACGCCTGCCCCGACCCCAGCGCCGAACCCAGGTCCTCCTCGCTGGAGGACACGCCGTCATCCGGCGCCACCACCACCCGCCGCCGTGCCGCCTGTTGTTCCCGCTCCGCCCGCGCCGTCTCATCCAGCGAGTGCGCGAGCGAGGCCAACCACCCCGGACGCCACCCGCCCGCGCGACGCAGCGAGTGGGCCACGTCATCCGCCCAGGCCTCCACGCGCGCCGCGGAGTCGAGCGCCGGTTCCACCGGAACCGGAACCCCCACGGCCTCGGGCGCGGGTACCTCCAGAACGCTTACGACCGTTTCAGGAGGCGCCGTGAGCGAGGCCTCCAGCCGGACCGCCGTGTCCGCATCCAGCAGCCCATCGAAGCGCCAGTGCTCGATGCGCCGTCGCATCCGCGCCAGCACGAAGTCATCCAGGTGCCGCCCGGTGGCGGGCACGAGGGCGGCACCGCACTCCGGGCACAGGGACCCGGAGTCCGGCGCACGCGGTTCCGTACAGGCAGGACAGAGCATGTGCGTCAGCATACCGGGTCGCTCACACCCGGAGTGCCGTCCCTGGAGACACTGTCACTTCAGGGAGCCCGGCCATGGCCTCCACGGCCGGGCTCCCCCCACGCCGGGCCTACAGACCGTCGTGGTAGCACCAGCCGGTGGTGCGTTCGTAGCCTCACCAAGCAGGGCGAGGTCGAAGTCGAAGCCGAGCGGCTCCAGGACCGCCTGCTCTTCCTGGCTGGGGGCCTGCTCCTGCGGCTGAGGCTCCACGGCACAGCCCGTCAGCGCCAGCAGGGAAAGC
Source organism: Corallococcus sp. AB045 (assembly GCF_003668895.1). NCBI lineage: Bacteria > Pseudomonadati > Myxococcota > Myxococcia > Myxococcales > Myxococcaceae > Corallococcus > Corallococcus sp. AB045. The sequence goes on along the minus strand of NZ_RAWN01000030.1, from coordinate 34,470 downwards.
ACGGCACTCTCGACATTGCGACGCGACTGTTATTGTCGTGAAGCCCGTTGCGGATGGGATGGAATCAGCCCGGTGAATCTCAGAGGGAACGTCTCCAGTCTCGACGGGTACGACTGTGAAACGAATCAATTGCGGAAACGTACCACCGGGGTCTGACACTCGCGGTGCTAGGGCTTCTTGTTGCGCTCCCGCAGCGCCTTGCACGGGTCGTCCTCCGGCATGGCCGGCGTGAACCAGACGTAGTCGTAGGGCAGGGTGGTGGCGCCAACGACAGCCGCGTAATCCTGGGGGTTCAGCGCCTCCGGTGACACCTCCAGCAGCGCCACGCTCAGCACCGTGACGTCCTTCACGCGGCGCTCCAGGTGCGCGGGGACGCCCCGGTCCTTCCGGACGTGCCCGTTGCCGGTGATGAGGACCACGCCGTCCGCGGGCACGGTCTCCAGCAGCCGGTCCGCCATCATCGCGTCGCGCGCCCGCTGCGCCAGCGCCATGGGCTCCAGCATCTCCTGGGGGAGCTGTCCGCAGTGCGAGCGGTCCAACTCCTCACGGACCGCCTTCGCCTCCGCTTCGGGCACGGGCGCCTCCAACCCCAGGCGCGAGCGCAGGTCGGAAGGAAGCGCGTCCGGCCCCTTCATCACCAGCTCCCGCACCTGCGCGCGGGGCAGGTTGGCGGCGACGATGGGCAGGCGCGCCTGGAGGCCCGCAGCGAACACGGGCTCGTAGAGGCTGAACGCGGGCCAGCCGCTATGGGCCCAGTCCACCGCCTTCGCCAGGCCCTCCACGTCCTCTGGATGGGCCTTCAGCGCCGCGTCCACGGCGGGCTGCTGCGTGACGTCCAGCATCTCGAAGGCGAGCGCGGGACGCTGACCGGAGTCCGTCCTCGCGCGCACCAGCTCCGCCTGGAGCCGGTGATGGTCCGGGTGGTCGTGCCGTTCACCCAGGAGCACGAAGCGCGCGGGCACCACCGCCGCGCGCAGGGCGCTCTCGTCCACGAAGCGGCCTCCCGCCACGTCCCAGATTCGCCCCACCAGCGGGTGGTCCCGGTGCAGCGTCGTGGCCCACTCCCGCGCGGGAGGAGGGGAGGTCTGCTGCCTGCTGGCACAGCCGAGGGACAGCGCGAGGACGAGGGCGAATGAGGTTCGCGTCATCCCTTCATCTCACCCAGACCGCGCGGGGATTGCCCGTGTGAAAGCGGCGAGGCCCTCGCTCTCGGACACTGCGTCCGGAGAGCCCACCGGCGGTGGCCCGCCTGCTCCCATGGGGAATCAGTGGGCAGGTTCGAAGCCTCTCCGCTGAGAAGCCCTGCTCGGTAGGCGACGGAAAGGGCCGTCTGGCGGACTCCGGCGTTGAAGTGGGGAGACCGGCTGGCTACGTCCACACCAGGCCACCTCGTCCACGCGTCCCGCACCCCTCGAGCCTCCCCTGAGCCGTCCGACGAACGTACAGAACGCGGCGCAACCGGCGGCAGACGCAGGGGCCGCGCCGCGTCTCGAGGGATGGCTGGCGACGTTGCGCGGCGGCAGCGTGATGGGGCGGCTCATCCTGGAGCGGGACTGGTCCGGGACCCCGCTGGGCCCCATCGCGTCGTGGCCTTCGACGCTGCGCACCCTGGTGAGCATGTGTCTGACGACGCGCTTCCCCATGTTCATCTACTGGGGGCCGGAGCGCGTGCAGCTCTACAACGACGCGGGCATTCCCATCATGGGCGCCAAGCACCCGGACCATGCACTGGGGCCGCTGCGCGACGTCTTCCCGGAGCTGTGGCACCAGCTGGGGAGCATGTTCGACGAGCTGGAGCGCACGAAGCAGGCGAACTGGGCGGAGAGCCAGTCGCTGCCCATCCAGCGGGGCGGCTCCGCCGAGGAGGCCTACTTCACCTGGTCCTACACCCCGGTGCTGGATGACGACGGCAAGGTGGTGGGCTTCTACACGCCGGCCCTGGAGACGACGGGGCAGGTCCTGGGGCAGCGGCGTTTGCGCACGCTGCACCTCCTCACCCAGCGAGCCGGCGGCGCGGGCTCCGTGGAGGAGGCGTGCCGGGCCGGCCTGAACGCGCTGGCGGAGAACCCCGCGGACCTGCCCTTCACGTGGCTCTACGTCACGGACGTGGACGGGGCACGGGCCTCGCTCGTGGGCTCCACTGGCATGGGCGCCCGGAGCGAGGCGGTGCCCGCGCACGTCGACCTGCGCGCGCCGGAAGATGGAGGACTCGCGGGAGGGCTCCTGGCTCCGGTGGCGGGCACGCGTCAGGCCGTGCGGGTGGACGACGTGAACGGGTGGCTCGGAGCACCGCTTCCGCCGGAGGCCGAGGCGCCGCCCCGGCCCGCCCTGGTGCTGCCGCTGCCGCACGCGGAAGGGGACCGCGACCTGGGCTTCCTGGTGGTGGGCCTGAGCCCCTTCCTGAACCCCTCGGGCGAATACCGGGGCTTCCTGGAGCTGGTGGCGGGGGCCCTGGCCACGGCCGCCTCCAGCGCTTGCGCACGGCAGGAGGCCGTGGATCGGATGGAGCGGCTCGCGGCGTTGGACCGGGCCAAGACGGCCTTCTTCAGCAACGTGAGCCACGAGTTCCGCACGCCCCTGACGCTGATGCTCGGGCCCGTGGAGGACGCGCTGTCTGACACGGCGGAGCCGCTGGCGCCGCGTCTGGCGGAGCGGCTGTCCCTGGTCCAGCGCAACGCCACCCGGCTGCTCAAGCTGGTCAACACGCTGCTCGACTTCACCCGGGCGGAGGCCGGACGCGTACGCGCGGCCTTCCAGCCCACGGACCTGTCCGCCTTCACCGCGGAGCTGGTGAGCCAGTTCGAGTCCATCGCGAAGCGCGCGCAGCTCACCCTCACGCTCGACCTGCCGCCCCTGGCGGAGCCCGTCTGGGTGGACCGCGAGATGTGGGAGAAGGTTGTCTTCAACCTGCTCTCCAACTCGATGAAGTTCACCTTCGAGGGCGGCGTCCACGTCCGGCTGCGCGCGGAGGAGGGCAGGGCGCGGCTGACGGTCCGGGACACCGGCAGCGGCATCCCGGAGGCGGAGCTGCCGCACATCTTCGAGCGCTTCCACCGCGTGGAGAACGCCCGCTCGCGCAGCCACGAGGGCAGCGGCATTGGCCTGAGCCTGGTGCAGGAGCTGACGAAGCTGCACGGCGGCACCGTGGGCGTGAAGAGCGTGCCGGAGCAGGGCACGACCTTCTGTGTCGCGGTGCCCCTGGGCAACGGCCACCTGCCGCGCGAGCAGCTCGTCCCCGAGGGAAGGGGTCCCTCGCACTCCGTCGCGCGGAGCGCCTCCGCCTACGTCGAGGAGATCCGCGGATGGCTGTCGCCGACGGGCCAGGAGGATGGGGCGCGAACGTCGGAAGGAGTGAGGGCCACCCCGCTGCTGCCACCCATGTCCGCCAGGGTGCTGGTGGTGGACGACAACGCGGACCTGCGCACGTACATCACGGGGCTGTTGGACGCGTCGGTGACGGTGGAGACGGCGGAGGACGGTTATGCCGCGCTCCAGGCCATCCGCGCGCGCCCGCCCGACCTGGTGCTGAGCGACGTGATGATGCCGCGCCTGGGCGGCTTCGGCCTGCTGCGCGAGCTGCGCGCGGATCCCCGGCTGCGGGCCATCCCGTTCGTCCTCTTGTCAGCGCGCGCGGGCGAGGAGGCCTCCGTGGAGGGCCTGGAGGCAGGCGCGGATGACTATCTGGTGAAGCCCTTCTCCGCGCGCGAGCTGGCGGCGCGGGTGCGCACCCAGCTGGAGATGGCGCGGGTGCGCCGGGAGGTGGCGGAGCTGTCGGCGCGTGAGGCGGGGCTGCAGGACGCGGTGCGCGCGCGGGACGAATTCCTGTCGGTGGTGAGCCACGAATTGAAGACGCCGCTGGCGGGCTTCCGGCTCCAGTTGGATCTCATCGAGCGGGGCCTGGGGCCGGACGCGCACGCCCGGTTGGGCGAGCGGCTCCTGTTCACGCGGCGGCAGGTGCACCGTCTGGCCACGGTGGTGGAGACGCTGCTCGACATGTCCCTGCTGTCCTCGGGGCCGGTGCACCTGAAGGCGGAGGACGTGGACCTCGCCGCGTTGGTAACGGAGGAGGTGGCCCAGGCGCGGGAGGAATTGTGCCGGGAGGGCTGCGAGGTGACCTTGCGCGTCGCGGGTCCGGTGCGCGGCCGGTTCGACAGGGCGCGCCTGGAGCAGGTGGTGCAGGGCCTGCTGTCCAACGCGTTGAAGTACGGACCGGGCAAGCCGGTGGAGGTGCACGTGGAGCAGGTGGGCCCGCGCGCGCGCCTGACGGTGGTGGACCACGGCATGGGCGTGCGCCCCGAGGACCGCGAGCGCATCTGGGAGCGCTTCGAGCGCGCGGTGTCCGTGCGCAACTTCGGAGGGCTGGGCCTGGGCTTGTGGATCGCCCGCCAGGTGGTGGAGGCCCACGGCGGCAGCGTCGGCCTGTCCGAGACGCCAGGGGGCGGCGCCACCTTCACGGTGTCACTGCCCCTGGACGGCCCGCGCTCCTGACAGGTCGTCACTTCGCTTCGGGAGCGAACGCGTCGACTGGTACGGCGCCAGTGCACGCGACGATCGTGCCGGGCCCAGCTTCGCCCGTGCATTCCGAGATCCTGAGCAGAGGATTGTTTGGGTAATTCCGGTTGCAGGGTTTGGCGGGAGTGCATCCACAGACAAAGGGATTCGGTATGTCTTCGCGGCGGCCCTGAAGCAGCAAGGCCCGCACTCTCCGTGGAGGAGAGGCGGGCCCTGTGTCTGGCTTTGACTGTCTGACTGCGGGGAGTCCGCTACTTGGAATCCACCACCAGCACCATCCACCGGTCGGTGGCGTGGTCGATGCGCAGGTTGGCGGCACCGGCCTCCTGGAGCTGCTGCACCACGCGCTCCAGGAACTGGAGCTGCTCCGCCGTCGCGTCCACGAACACGTTGCGCGCGCCCGGGCCCTTCGCCTTCGGCTTCTTCGCCGGCGCCGCACCCGCGTGCAGCTCCGGGGCCGCCGCGGCCTTCAGCAGCGTCCCCGCGTCCTCCGCCGTCACCTCGGACCGCTCGTCCTGCACGTCCACGTCCTGCTCCTCCTTGGGGGCGGCGACCGGAGCGGCGGGCTGCGAGGACAGCTCCTTCTTCGCCTGTTCGCGCAGCTCGTTGAAGGTGCGCAGGTTGATGGTGGCGCCGAAGCGGTCCTTGAAGCTCTCCAGGGCGTCCTGGCGGCTCAGGTCGGGCTGGTTGCGGAAGAGGTCGAGCAGGAACGCGTGACGCTCCTGCGACTGCTCCTGGGAAGTCCTGGGCATGGTGGTGTGGCTCCGGCGGTGTGGCCGCTCGTGAAAGGCGGCGCACCCTATACCCGAGCCTCCCCCCGGAACGAAAGCCGGGGGCCTGCTACCGCCCGCGCGGGCCCGGACGCGGCGTGCGGCCCCCACCCCGAGTCCCGGACGGACGCGGCTGCGCAGGACGGGGCCACGCATTCGTCGCCAGGCCCTCCTCCGCATTCGAGCCCTCCGAGGCACGGCGCAGGCGCGCGGCCTCCGCGGCGGACTCCGGCGGCACCAACGCGTTCGGCCCCCGTCCAATCAGGTCCGCGCGCCCCGCCAGCTTCAGCGCCTCGCGCGCCAGCGGCCAGTGCTCCGGGTTCCAGTAGAGCAGGAGCGCCTTCTGCAGCCGCTTCTCCCGCAGGCCCTTCGCCGTGTACACGGGCTCCATCTTCAGCGGGTCCAGGCCCGTGTAATACATGGCCGTCGCCACCGACATGGGCGTGGGGATGAAGTCCTGCACCTGGCGGGGCCGCTTGCCCTTCTCCTTCAGCCACTGCGCCAGCATCACCATGTCCTCCAGCGTGGAGCCGGGGTGGCCGCTGATGAAGTAGGCGATGTCGTACTGCTCCTTGCCCGCGTCCTCGCTGGCGCACGCGAACATGTGCTGGAAGCGCTCGAAGCTCTCGATGCCGGGCTTCTTCATCTTCTCCAGCACGCGCGGCGACACGTGCTCCGGCGCCACGGACAGCTGGCCGCCCACGTGGTGCGCCGCCAGCTCCTTCACGTACTCCGGCGAGCGCTCCGCCAGGTCGTATCTCACGCCGCTCGCGATGAAGACGTGCTTGATGCCCGGCTCCTCGCGCACCTGCTTCATCAGCGAGATGAGCGGCCCGTGGTCCGTCTGGAGGTTCTCGCACACGCCCGGGTGCACGCAGGACAGCTTGCGGCAGCGGCTTTCAATGTCCTCGCTCTTGCACTTGAGCTTGTACATGTTCGCCGTGGGCCCACCCAGGTCCGTAATCGTCCCCCGGAAGTCCCCCATGCGCCGCACCTCGCGCACCTCGCGCAGCACGCTCTGCGCGGAGCGGCTCTGGATGACGCGCCCCTCGTGCTCCGTGATGGAGCAGAAGGTGCAGCCGCCAAAGCACCCGCGCATCAGCACCACCGAGTGCTTCACCGTCTCGTAGGCGGGGATGGGCTCCTTGTACATGGGGTGCGGCACGCGGTTGAGCTTCAGGTCATACAGCTCGTCCATGGCCACCGTGGCCGTGTCCCCGGGCTTCTGTCCGGCGCCGTCCTCCAGCGGCCGGGCGGGCGGGTTCATGTAGATGGCGCGGTTGCCGTGGCGCTGCGCGATGGCGCGCGCGTTGCCGGGGTTGGTCTCCATCTGGAAGTCCCGGCTCATCACCGCGAAGGCGCGCGTGTCCGCCACCACCTCCTCGTAGGAGGGCAGCACCACCACCTTGTCGTGGTCCGCCGCGCGCTTCGCCGGGTCCGCCTCCAGGGCCTTCATCGCCGCGTCGTTGATGAGGTGCGCGGTGCCCCGGATGTCCTTCAGGTCCTCGATGCGCTCGCCCCGGTGGAGCCGGTCGGCGATCTCCCAGATGGGCCGCTCGCCCATGCCGAACACCAGCAGGTCCGCCTTGGCGTCGAAGAGGATGGAGCGGCGCACCTTCTCGCTCCAGTAGTCGAAGTGCGCGATGCGCCGCAGGCTGGCCTCGATGCCGCCCAGCACGATGGGCACGTCCGGGAAGGCCTCTCGGCAGCGCTGCGCGTAGACGATGGAGGCCCGGTCCGGCCGGCAGTTGGTGCGTCCACCCGGGCTGTACTGGTCCTCCGAGCGGTTCTTCTTCTGGGCCGTCAGCCGGTTGAGCATCGAGTCCAGGTTGCCCGCCGCCACCCCGAAGAAGAGCCGGGGCGCCCCCAGCGCCTTGAAGGGCTCCGCCGAGTGCCAGTCAGGCTGGGGGATGAGCCCCACCTTGAAGCCCCGCCCCTCCAGGAAGCGCGCGATGAGCACCGGCCCGAAGGCCGGGTGGTCCACGTAGGCGTCGCCGCTCACGATGATGATGTCGCATTGCTCCCACCCCCGGGCCTGCATGTCGGCGCGGGTGACGGGTAGGAACGGGTGGGCGTAGCGCGGGGTGATGGAGGCCATGGGCTGGGTTCCCCCTCAACAGTGGGGAGGGCCCAACCAACCCCATCAGGGCGGGCGCTGTCCACTGCGACGGCCGCCTGCCCTCCTGAGCCCCGAGGGACCGGCAACCCGTCAGGTCGTCCAAACCCAGACACGGAGTGCGCCGTTTCTCGCCTCCTTGCAAAGACAGACAGCAGGGTCATTGGGGCGCCAACGGGGTGTCTATGTATACCTGGACCTGGGTACATGTTTGCCCGTATTGCTAGAAAAATCCGTTTGTGGCAGAGAATAGTCCGCGGGCCTGGCTGTCATTGTCTGGCGTCAGGCCGCTCCCCCCATCCCGGTCCCGCCCATCTCATTGGAGAGAGTCATGTCCCTGCGCCGTCCGTTGTCCCTGTTCGCGTCCCTGCTGATGCTGGGTGGCTGTGGTACCGAAACCCTGGAGGAGGGCGCGGCTCCAGGCCAGTCCAAGGCCGCGCTGCACACGGGCATCGACCTGGCGGTCAGCGGGTTGGGCGTGACGTGTGATGACGGGCAGGTGGCGACGGTGACGGGCACCATCGTCAACGAGGCGCCCACGGGCATCGACCCGTCGGTGGCGGGCATCTACGCGGGGGACCCGGCCGAGGGCGGCACGCTGCTGGCGACGGTGAACGTGCCCTGGCTGGTAGGCAAGGAGCGCTACGCGTTCGAGACGGCGGTGCAGGTGCCGGAGGGCACGCAGAAACTGTTCGTGGTCGCGGACGCGTTCAACTTCTTCCCGGAGGACAGCGAGGAGAACAACACCGGCTCGGTGACGCTGGCTCCTGGAGGTGGCTGTCTGGTGAACCAGGCACCGGTGGCGCTGTGCAAGAACGTGACGGTGGCGGCGAACGCGTCGTGCTCGGCGGCGGCGTCCATCGACGATGGTTCGTATGATCCGGATGGCTTCCCGCAGCCGCTGAGCCTCACGTCTAGCCCGGCGGGTCAGTACCCGGTGGGCACGACGCCGGTGACGCTCACGGTGTCGGACGGAATGGACTCGGCCACGTGCTCGGCCACGGTGACGGTGGTGGACGCGACGGCGCCGGTGGCCGGGGCGAGCAAGAACCTGGTGCTGGCCCGCACCCTGGGCGCCGACTACAAGACGGTCACGCTGGCGGACTGCGCGCAGCCGGCGGCGGACACCTGCGGCGGGACGCTGGACCTGCAGCAGTCGGCCTCCATCATCCGCGTGGAGTCGGATGAGTCCGAGGACGCGCTGTTCAGCCTGGCCCTCTTCAAGTGCCAGGACATCAAGCTGAGCGCGGACCGCAAGTCCGCGCAGCTGCGCGCGGAGTCCAGCCTGCTGGGCAACGGCCGCGTCTACACGATGGTGTACTCGGTGGCGGACGCGTCCGGTAACGCGACCATCGGCACCTGCAAGGTGAAGGTGCCCAGCCCCCTGGGCATCCTCTCCGTGGGCCTGGGGCCCAACTACTGCCAGGGCGAGGGTTGCCCGGCGGGCACGGGCAACGGGCTGCTCTGCCCGCTGCTGTAGTCCCCGCGGAGGTCCAAGGCGGTGAATGACGGCCCGGGTCCGCGAGTGTGCGCGGCCCGGGCTGTCGTGCGTGAAGGGGCCAGGGCTTCACCCCTGGTGCAGGCGTGCGAGGGGCCCCCGCGTGCGTTGACGCAGATCGCTGCCTCCCCTAGCTTGGCCGGCTTCCCGGCGCCGCCGCTTCCGAAGTGAGGAAGGGCCTCGCCGCGAGCACCCCGTATGATGCGCAGGACGGACGAGGAGTCGGGTCAGGGGGAGGCGCCGCGGGACGAGCGTGCTCCGGATGACCTCATGCCCGTGCTCCGCGTGGAGTACGACACCGACGTCCAGGCGGGACACGCCGCGCCCGTGCTCCGGGTCCGCTCGTCGTGGCCGCCGCAGGAGTCGGAGGACCTCGCGCCCGCGCCGAAGGTGACGGAGGTGAAGGGCAGGGCGTCCGCGAAGGCGAGGACGCTGACCTTCCGGGAGCTGGACTCCGCGGCGCTGGCCTCCATGCCAGCCTCCCACCGCGTGAACCGCGCAATGCCCGCGCGTCCCGCCGTGCAGGGTGACGCTGCCAGCGCCGATGCGGAGCCCGTCGCCACTGACGCGTCGATGGACGCCGTCGAGGACAGGCCTCAGCGTCCGGTCGACGCTGGCACCGCCACGGCGAAATCCGCCGCGTCCCGTGCGCCGAACAACGAGGCGCTGGTGACGCCCGGCGTAGGCCCCTTCGACGCGGACGTCGCTTCGGGAGCGTCGAAAGGCCGCGCTCCGAAGCCACCCGCGCCGGACCTCATCCGCGTGGACGACGTGGCCGACGCGCGTCCCCCGGAAGAAGCACCGGCTCGCGACGTGTCCGCCTCCGGTGACGTCACCCCCGCGGAACGCGAGGCCATGCAGGCCGCCGTGTCCTCCGGGCGCCGCCGGGAACAGTGGGTCGCCCCCGCCTATCTTCCGGAGGACCTGCGCGACGCGCTGGTGGCCGAGCGCAGCCAGTACCGCGCGCAGCGGATCCAGGAGGCCCGCGAGGTGGGCCTGGCCGGGCCGGGCGTGCTGGGGCTCGTGCCTGTTCCCGCCGCGGATCCGGACTGGTCCGGTGGCTCGCTGCTCGGCTTCCTGGGCGAGGAGCTGGTCTTCGCCGGGAACATCGTCCACCTGGACTTCGAGTCCGGCCGCGTCTTCGCCTCCTCCGACTCCGGCGAGGACCTGGACCGCCGCGTCCTCTCCTGCGAGCGCTGGTGCTACCGGCCCTACGACTTCGCGGAGGCCCTGTGCGCCGCCGCGGCCGCCTACGAGGACCGCGTCACCGACCTCACCAACGCCCTGGCGCGCGCGAAGGGTGAACTCCTCCCGTCCACCCCGTCCCCCCGCGACGCGGAGCTCATCCCCGTGGACCGGCTGTGGCGCCAGCCGTGGGGCAGCATCTGGGGCCCTCCTGGCACCGGCAAGACAACCGCCGTCGCGGACCTCATCGCCCGCGCCCTGCGCGCCTGGCCGAACGAGCGCATCCTCGCGGTGGCCCCCACCAACCGCGCCGCGGACGAGCTGGTGATGCGCGTCAGCGCCCTGCTGGAGCGCGACCCCATCCCCCTGCGCCCCCTGGCCCGCAGCATCTTCCGCGGTGGCACCGGCGCCAGCGAGTCCCTCCACAAGTTGCCCACCGTGGCGCTGGAGGAGAACAAGACGAGCAAGCTGCTCAACACCATCCAGCAGCGCGAGCGCGAGCTCACCGTGGAGCGCTCCCGAGGCGGGCCCGCGCCGGAGCTCGCCCGCATGCAGGCGGAGCTGCGCACGCTGCGCGGCCGCGTGAAGGACCCCACGCTCAAGGAGGCGGAGAAGGGCGAAAGCCCCCTCATGGTCCTCACCGTGCACCGCGCCCTGCGGCTGGTGTCGGAGCTGGAAGGCGAGGAGACCTTCCAGCGGCTCGTGGTGGACGAGGCCGGCATGGTGACACGCGCGGCGACGGCGCTGCTGGCCCCGCTGGCCCGGCAGGTGACGCTCGCGGGTGACCCCAAGCAGATTGGCCCCGTGAGCCGCGCGGCGGAAGGGGCGGGGAAGGGCACCCAGACGTGGCTGCGCGCCAGCGCCCTGTCCCACCTGGAGGACGCGGTGAAGGACGCGGAGCGCCCGGACGTGCTGCTGCTGCGCACCCAGCACCGCATGCACCCGGACATCGCGAAGGTGGTGAGCCACTTCTGCTACGGCGGCGCGCTGGAGGACGGCGACATCGTGAAGGACCGGGCCCAGAAGCCCGCGCCCGTGCCCGCCTTCCCATCCCGCGCGATGTGGCTGGTGTTGGATGGCCTGAGCCGCGACACCCGCCGCCTCACGCACGGCCGGGGCGAGACGGGCTCCGGCTACCAGCGCGAGCTGTCCGCGGAGCTCGCCGTGACGCTGGCCCGCCAGGCCGTGCGCCTGGGCCTCACGGTGCTGTGCGTGACGCCCTACCGCGCGCAGGCGGCGCTCCTGCGCAAGCTGGGCAACGCGGCGGGGCTGCGCCACGACATGTTCAGCGCCTCCACCATCCACCGCCAGCAGGGCACCCAGTACGACGTGGTGATGGTGGACACGGTGGCCGGTGGCCGGCCCTTCCCGCCGCATACGCTGGTGCCCATCCTCAACGTCGCCGCCAGCCGCGCGAAGGAATACCTGCTGGTGCTCGCCTCACGCGCGGAGGCCCGCGCCTCACCCGTGCCCGCGCGCTTCCTGTCGCTGCTCCCGCGCGTGCGCGTCCACGCCGGCACGCCGCCGAAGCTGGAGCTGCTCGCCACCCAGCCGCGGCCTCCTCCTCCGCCCCCGCCGCCGCTGGTGCCCGTGGGCCTGGGCGGTGAGATCGCGGGCGGCAAGGACACGGGCCCCCTCTTCACGCAGGAGCAGGTGTCCCTCTTCGAGCGCCGCTTCGACGACGGCCACCACCTGGTGCGCGGCGTGGCCGGCAGCGGCAAGACATACGTGCTGGCGCACTGGGCCGCGCGCTACCTGCTGGAGAACCCGCGCGCCCGGGTGCTGGTGTCCTTCTACAACCGCTCGCTCGCGCCGCTCGTGGACAAGCTGCTCATGGAGGCGCTCGCCGTGCGCGCGGGCCCGGATCAGGTCCGGCCGCTCAGGGCCCAGGTGACGGTGAAGCACGTGGGCGCGCTCCGGCGCCTGGAGCCCCACGCCTTCGACGCCGTCTTCGTGGACGAGGCGCAGGACATGGACGCCAAGGGCCTGGCGGCCCTGCACACGCTGGTGCGCCCCATCATGGGCGAGGACGGCCGCGAGTCCCGCTGCTTCCAGCTGTTCATGGACGACTCACAGAACGTCTATGGCCAGGTGCCCATCGACAGCTTGAAGGAGCAGCTCCCCGAAGGGCTGTCCTTCCGCGGCCGCACCCGCGTGCTCAAGGAGACCTTCCGCGCCACGCGCGACATCCTCGACGTGGCCTTCAACGTGGTGCTGGACCCGTTGCGCCAGCACCGCGTCACCGACCCCGGTATGCGCGAGTACATGAAGGCCGGAGAGCTGGCCCGCGAGCGGCTCCTGTGGCTGCCGGAGGAGACGCTGGAAGGCCTCTACCGCGTGCAGTCCACCGAGCGCGGCGGCGTGCTGCCCCAGGTGAAGGACTTCGCCTCCAGCACCAGCGAGGCGCGCTGGGTGGCGAAGGAGATCGCCCGGCTCGTGCGCGAGGAGGGCGTCCACCCCAGCGACATCCTGGTGGTGGCGCCGGTGATGCCCGCGTCGTTCACGGACGCGCTGCGCAAGGCGGGCGTGCCCGCGGAGGCCTACGGCGGCAAGGGCGGCCGGGACGTGACGGACTTCCGGGTGAGCGGCGTGGACCACGTGCGCGCCACCACGGTGTTCTCATGCAAGGGCCACGAGTGCCCCGTCGTCTTCTTCGCGGGACTGGAGGCCCTGGACTCCATCGAGGCGTGGATGGCGGGTGCGCGCCAGCGCAGTGAGCGCGAGAACGAACGCATCCGCCGCGCGATGTTCTACGTGGGGGCCACCCGCGCGATGAAGCGCCAGTACCTCACCGGCGTGCGTGGGGGCCGCTTCCTGCAGGTGGCCGCGTCCTACGTGGAGACGCTGTCCGGCCACCGCCCGGCGCCCTGAAACACAGGGCGCGGGACTTGTTACATCCGCCAGCCGCCGGGGACGCCGGCACTCTTGCCGAACGCCGGCTGCGCGTACACCTCACGGAAGCGCGCGCGCAGCAGGTCGAACGTCTGCTGGAGATCCGGCGCCGCGGCGCGCGTGTCCGGCAGCTGTCCGCCCATCCGCGAGAAGCAGCGGCTCATGGCGCCATCCAGCCACTGCGCCACGGAGGCGGTGTCCTGGTCCTGAAGCCGCTCGAACACGGACAGGGCGCGCTCCAGCGTCTCGCCGACCAGCTCCGTGGAGTCGACCACACTCCCAGCGCAAAGCTTCGCGGCCCGAACCTCCAGGGCCGGACGATGCTTGCGAACAAACTCCCCGAAGGCATGCAGATTCACGGTGACCATTCTTAACCCCTCGCCCCCACGCTGTCAGAACGCCGGCCGCGAAAATCCTTGGCTTCCGGACACCGTGAATCGTGTCGGTGGAAAAGGGTGGTGGGATGAATCATGTATCACTCTCCGTCATGGCAAGCGAGGGACCGGGAGCACTTCCCTCGGGTCGTGGGTCGTGCGGGCCACCCGGTGGGAGCGGGCAGACCCAGGGGGCCTGCGTTGTTCTTTGGCGCGTTTCAAGGAAAGCGAGAGACATGCGGCGCACGGTGGAGCTGACGGACATGCCAGGGAATGACGAGGGGCCCCGTGTCCTCTTGTTGCCCGGGCTGGGTGCGCGTGGATCGGGCTTTCGTGAACTGGCCCTGCGGCTGACGGACGTGGCGCGTCCCGTCATGGTCGAGTACCCGGAAGGCGGGCATGCCGCGTGTGGCGCGAGGGCCCTGGCGGAGCAGGTGCTGCGCGTCACGGGGAAGGTGGACGCGGTGGTGGCCAGCTCCTTTGGCGGCATGGTGGCGGCGCACCTGGCCGCGGGAGGCGCGACGCGCGGTGTAGCGTTTCTTGGGGCGTTCACCCGCACCGAGCACGTGGGGCCTCGCGGAAGACTCATCGCGATGATGGGACCCATCGCGGTGCTGGGACGTCCCGGACGCGTCGCGGCGTCGCTGGCGGCGTGGCGCCCGGTGGCCTCCCATCAGGTGGCGGACGTGGTGCCCACCACGATGCTGGAGCGGCTGACGACGCTGCGGCGCGCGTTCTCCATCCACGCCGAGCCGCCGCCGCCGGACCTGCGCCCGCTGAACGTGCCGTGTCTTTGCATCCAGGGTGACCGCGACGTGCTGGTGCCGCCGTCCTCGCTGGAGCGATTGGCCGCGTCGCTGCCGGAGGGCACGCCCCTGCACCTGCTGCGCGGGGCGGGACACGTGCCCTATTTCTCACACCCTGAGGAGTGCGCGCGGCTGCTCACGCCGTGGCTCCAGGCGCTCGCGCCCGCGGGGCTCGCGGTGCTGACGGCCCGGGGGCTCGGGGCGGATGTGGGAAGCGCGGCTTGACAAGGGCGCGCGCGGGCAACGGATCCACCCGCCCGGCGGGGGGGTGTACGGATGCGGGCGCGGGAAGTAGCTTCGCCTCCGCCGATGTCGACCCGTCCTCTTCGCGCGCTCCTCTTCCTGGCGTTCCTGTCCACGGCGGCACAGGCCGCCGCGGACTCCGCCCCCGGGCTGAATACCTCGCCCGTGCTGCCCACCGCTCCGGCCCAGGCCGCCGCTCCGGCGCCCGCGCCCCGCCGCACCGTGTTGCTGTTGGGTGACAGCCTCATCGCCACGGGCTTCGGGGAGTACCTCCAGAACCAGCTCGCCGCGCACCCTCGCATCCGCTGCGAGCGCCGCGCGAAGTCGTCCACGGGCCTCGCGCGCCCGGACTTCTTCGACTGGCTGGAGGTCGGCCAGCAGGAGGTGCAGCAGCACCAGCCGGACGTCGTGGTGGTCATCCTGGGCGGCAACGACGGGCAGGCCCTGCACACGCGGCAGGGACGCGCCACCGTGGCCTGGGGCAAGCCGGACTGGCAGGGCGAATACCGCCAGCGGCTGACGGAGTTCGTCACGGCCATCTCCGCGCCGGGCCGCAAGATCGTCTGGCTGGAGCTGCCCGCCACGGGCCGCCAGCGCTTCGAGCAGAAGCTCGCGGTGATCCGCGACCTGCAGCGGGAGGTCATCGCCGCGCGCGGGGACGCCGTGCACCTGGACACGCGGCCCTACTTCACCGACGCGCGCGGCAAGGCGCTGAAGCAGGCCCGCGTGGAGGGCTTCCGCAAGCCCATGCGCCTGCGCATGACGGACGGCGTGCACTTCACCGTGGCCGGCGGGCGCTACTTCGCGAACAAGGTGTACCCGGAGGTGCTGGGCGTGCTGGGCCTGGAGCACCCGGAGCCAGAGGAGCAGCACACCACGCGCCCCGCCGCCGCGAAGGTGAAGCCGGCGATGCAGGCCCTTGCTCCGGTAGCCCCGGCGGCTCCGGAAGCTCTCACGAAGCCGTAGCGGCCCTCCCGCGTCAGGAGTGGCGCGGCCAGGAGTTCTCGCTGCCCGCATCGGGACGCAGCCTGCGCACGGCGCGCAGGAGCAGCTCCTCGTCGCGCGGGTTGGCCAGGAAGCCGCGCGCCTCCAGCTTGCGCGCCCGTTCGAAGCCCTCATCGTCCGACGTCCCGTGGACGATGAGCGCGCCCTCGATGTGGACCTCGCCCGCGAGCAGCCCCTCCATGGCCTGGAGGGGGGCGAGCACCAAATCGTTGTCGCGCGTGTGCAGCACGTCCAGCGGCGTGGCGACGCGCGACGGGATGCCGTTGCGCGCCAGCGTGCGGGAGATGAGCACCGCGGTGACGGGCGGCCATCCGTAGAGAATCAGCGGCGGGCTGGGCACGGCGGGGCGGCTCGGCTCCGGCGCGGCCCCGGCCGTCTCGCGGATGCCATAGAGGGCGCTGAGCGCGCGGGACAGGGCGCCGTCGGAGGCCAGGTGTGGCTCCACGCGTGCCTTGCCGGACACGGCCCGCACGTCATCCACCGCGTCCAGCGACAGCGGCGCGGGCACGGCCAGGTGGAGCACCTCCCGGTCCTCGCGCGTCTCCAGCCGCAGCGGTACGACGCCGTACTGCCGGGCGATGCGCGCGGGCACCAGCTTGGTCAGGGCACGGTCGAGCGGATGCCGGTCCAGGTCCACGGCCTCCACGTCGAACTGGATGGCCAGCCCGCGCAGGACGTCCGCCTCCGTGCACACGCCCTCGCTCACCAGGGCGCGGCCCAGCGGGACATGGACCTCGTGGTGGTGCACCAGCCCCAGGCGGAGCTGGCCTTTGTCGACCACTCCCAGCTCCAGGAGGATCTCCCCCAACGGGCGTCTGGTTCCGATTTCCATGCCCACTCAACGTGGCAACCGGCCCCGCACGCGACGACGCTCGGACGGGGGCTCGTCCGCCCGCCTGCCCTCAAGACGCGTGAAGGGGGAAGAGCGCCTCGTAGGCCTCCGGCTTGAAGCCCACGGTGACGGCCTTCTTCGTGACGAGCACTGGCCGCTTCACCAGCTTCCCGTCCTTCGCCAGCCACTCCACCAGTTCCGCGTCGGAGGCCGCGTCGACCTGCTCCTTGCCGAGCGCGCGGTAGCTCTGCCCGCTGGTGTTGAGCCACTTGCGCACGGACACGCCGCTCTTTGGAATCCATTGGAGCAGCTCCGCCACGGTGGGCGGCTGGTCCACGATGGGGCGCGTCTTGTAGGAGACGCCTCGCGCCTCCAGCCACTTCAGCGCCTTCTTGCAGGTGTCACATCCGGAGTACGCCAGCACGAGGATGTCATCGGACATGCGCGGGCTTCTACCAGAGCGCTTCCGGGAAGAGAGACCATGAACCGCTCCGCCACGCTCCACATCGTCCTGTCCGTCCTCTGCCTGCTGGGAGGTGGGGTGGGGTGCTCCGGCGAAGTCGAACCGGTTGAAGAGGTGCCGTCGGGCATCGTGCCCGACAGTGGCTCGCCGGACCGCGACGACGCGGGGACTCCGGACCGAGACGCGGGCACGTCGGACGCGGGCACGTCGGACGCGGGCACGTCGGACGCGGGGGCGTCCGATGCCGGTACCCCGGACGCGGGCACCGCCGATGGAGGCGTAGTCATCCCCGGAGACGGCGGCACGCAGGTGGCGGGCACGATGCCCGCGCGCCTGACGCTGGCCGGCTCTCCATACCGCGTCGTGGGCAACGCGCAGTACGTCGTCACCATCCCCAAGGGCCAGACGACGACGGTGGAGCCGGGCGTGGTCATCGACTTCAAGGGCAACCCCTCCGTGACGGACGCGGACGTGCGCGACAGCGCGCAGGACGTGATGAACCACCAGAACGGCCGCGTGGAGCTGCGCGTGTACGGCCGCATCCTGGTGCAGGGCACCGCCAGCGCGCCGGTGACCTTCACCTCCACCAATCCCTACGGCTGGTGGGGCATGAACTTCTTCGGAGACCAGTCCAAGGGCGACGGCGACCCCGTCTTCCGGCACATGGTCTTCGAGAAGGTGCGCAAGAATGACTACAACGGCGACCGGGACCGCACGCGCGGCGCGCTGTGGGCCTACTACCCGGGGCCGGTCACCATCGAGCACTCGCTCTTCCGCGACAACGAGTCCTCCGGCAAGTGCGGCGCGCTGGACCTGATGTTCACCGACGGCTCGGTGGTGACGGACACCCTCTTCGAGAACAACCGCACCCGCGACATCGACCGCTTCGCCACCGGCGACGGGGCCACGTCCGGGGGCGGCGCGATGTGCGTCACCCACGGGCGCAACTCCATCGTGCGTGGCAACACCTTCCGGAACAACACGCTGTCCGCCTTCCGGGGCAGCCGGTCCAACGCGCTCCAGCCGCGCACCTACGAGGTGTGGCCCAACGGCACGAACCACTACGACCTGGGCGGCGGCGGAGCGCTGCACTACTTCCAGCCCGACCACGACCTCATCGAGAACAACATCTTCGAGAACAACGCCGCCGTGCGCGGGCCCGGGGCGGCCCTCTACCTGGAGGACGTGCCCAACGCGGGCGTCACCCTGCGCGGCAACACCTTCACCGGCAACCAGGCCGGCGCCGGGGGCGTCATCGTCTGCAACCGGGGCGGCGGCGACGCCACCGAGCTGGTGCTGGGCGTCGGCAACACCTTCAGCGGCAACACCGTCAACGGGGCGGCGGCCCCGCAGGTGACGGGCGACTGCGCCCGCTGAAGAAGGCCACCCCCGAAGCCGCTGGAGCCTGGAGTCACTGCTCGCCCGCTTGGAGAGCAGGCGGGCTGCCATGCTTCAGGACCTGCCCCGTGGGGCCGCGAAGCGCATCCTTTCCGAAGCCAGCCCATTCCCTGGAAGGAGACGCATGGAGGGCACTCGCGCCGAACCCATCCCCACCCTGGAAGAGCCGCTGGAGGTGCCAACGAGGCGACGGCGGGGCTGGTGGATTCCAGGGGTGCTGGCGCTCGTGGCGCTCCTTGCGTTCATCCTCTCCCGGCACAACGAGGAGAAGCAGTTCCTGGAGCTGCTGCGGCAGGCCCGGCCCGCGTGGCTGCTGGTGGCCGCCGCGTGTCAGGTGGGCACGTACCTGTGCGTGGCGGGCATCTGGTGGACGGTCCTGCACCGGGCGCGCATCAAGACCTCGCTCTGGTCGCTGGCGCGGCTGTCGCTGATGAAGCTCGCGTTCGACCAGGTGATTCCCACCGGCGGCGTGGGCGGGTCGCTGCTCGTGGGCCGCGGGCTGCGCCGCCAGGGCGCGAACCCTGGCATCGCCGCGGGCGCGGTGCTGCTCACGGTGCTGTGCTTCTACATCGCGCAGGCGCTGGGCGTGGGTGTGAGCCTCTTCTTCCTCTGGCGCAGGTCCGAGCTGAACGAGTGGATCCAATGGCTCGTCACCGGCTTCGGCGTGGTGGCGTTGATCATCCCGCTGGGCATCCTCTGGGCCACGCGGCACCGCGAGTGGAAGCCGGGCCGCTTCGCCCGGCGCATCCCGTCCCTGGGCACCCTGCTCAAGGCCATCGCGGAGGTGCCGCCCGGCATGCTGCTCAACCCCGGCCTGCTCGTGCGCGGCGTCCTGCTGCAACTGGGCGTCTACGTGCTGGACGCGGCCACGCTGGGCGCCATGCTCCAGGCACTGGGGCAGGAGGTCCCCCTGAGCACCGTGTTCGTCAGCTTCATGGTGGCCTCCATGGCGGAGACGGTGTCCATCATCCCTGGGGGCGTGGGCACCTACGAGGCCGCGTCCGTGGGCATGCTCAACCTCTTCGGCGTCCCGGTGGAGGCGGCGCTCGCGGGCACCCTGCTCCTGCGCGGCTTCACCCTGTGGCTGCCCCTGCTTCCCGGCCTGTACCTGCTACGCCACACCTTCCACCGCCGCCCCGTGCCCGGGGGGCAGGCAGGCTGACTTCGCCGGAAGTCGCGGAAGGTCCCACGCCTTTCGCCGCCGCTTCCCGTGGCCGCCCGTCTTGCGCGATGGTTCGCGCCGCGTGGACGACACCGGAAGGGAGAGCGAAGCACTCATGAACCTGGGCCCGGCGCTGTTCCTCCACCCCGGCGTGAAGGTGCGGCCGTGCGAGTGGGGCATGGGCGTCTTCACCGACACCTTCATCGCCGCGGGTGAGCTCATCGAGGAGTGCCACTACCTCAAGGTCCCGCAGCGGCAGTGCCGGGGTGAACCGCTCGATGATTATGTTTTCGAGATTCGCTGGCACCGCCACGAGGAGCCCCGCAAGGGCGACTGGGTCGCGCTCGTGATGGGCTACGGGATGATCTATAATCACGCCAGCGACCCCAACGCGTCCTACAGCCGCGCGGAGGACCGCGATGTGTTCCGTTATCACGCACTGCGGGACATCCACCCTGGTGAGCAGATCTTCATCAGCTACGGGGAGAACTGGTGGAAGGCGCGAGGTGAGGAAGTTCCTCCCTGAGTCGCTACGCACCGTGTGCGCACCTGACCGGTGCGTTCGCACTTCCTGCTCCGTGAGTGCCGCTTCTTCCTTGGGGAAGCATGGAAACGCTCGGAAATGAATTCACCCCTGTCCGCGTGGGGAGCAACCAGTACAATGCGAGCCGCCTGTGCGCCGGTGCTCCAGGCCGCGCGGATGCGAGGAATGCCAGACATCATGCCATTGCGTCGTTTCTACCTGTCCTCCGCTCTCGTGCTGTCCGCCTCCGCCTGCACCGGCAACATCGGTGGGCAGGACGCGGAGCTTGAAAGCGCGGCGGCCCCCGCTCGGGTGCGCCGGCTGACGCGCGACGAGTACAACAAGTCCGCCGCCGCGGTGCTGGGCACCGAGGTGGACATCGCCCAGGGCTTCGCGGCCGAGGACACCATCCTCGGCTTCTCCACCCACGAGCGGCTCCAGGTGACGTCGCTCCTGGCGGATCAGCTCGACACCGCCGCGGTGACGCTGGCGGAGCAGGGCAAGTCACAACTGAGTGACCTCTACGCGTGCCCCAAGGGCAAGACGCAGGACGAGTGCGCGCGGTCCTTCATCCAGCGCGTGGGTGAGCGCGCCTTCCGCCGGCCGGTGACGGCGGAGGAGGAGACGGACCTCTTGGCCCTCTTCAACGAGGGCAAGAAGGGCGGCACCATGGCGACGGGCGCGGAGCTGGTGCTCCAGGCGCTCTTCTCCTCCTCGTCCTTCCTGTACCGCACGGAGCTGGGGCCGGAGACCGCCCGCAAGGGCCAGGTGGTGGAGCTGACCGCCTACGAGCTCGCCTCCGAGCTGTCCTTCATGGTGACCGGTGGACCGCCGGACGCCACGCTGCTCGCCTCCGCCAAGGCCGGCACGCTGTCCTCGCCCGACGAGCGCGAGGCCCAGGCGCGCCGCCTGCTCAAGACGGAGGCCGCGCAGGTGAAGCTGCGCCAGTTCTTCGTGGAGTGGCTGGGGCTGGGTGGCCTGGCCAAGGTCAACAAGAACAACCTGGTGTACCCGGACTACAGCGTGGACTTCCGCGACTCCATGGTCCGCGAGCGCGACGCCTTCATCGACTTCATCGTGAAGGAGCACTCGGGCTCCGTGGCGGAGCTCTTGGGCGCCAACTACTCGTTCGTGGACGAGACGCTGGCGAACTTCTACGGCGAGCTGGAGCGCACCAACGTGGATGACAACACGGGCCTGGGCCGCGTGACGCTGCCGCCGGAGCGCCTGGGCATCCTCACGCAGGCGGGCGTGATGTCCACGTACGCCCACTTCGACTCGTCCTCGCCCATCAAGCGCGGCAAGTTCGTGCTCACGCGCCTGTTGTGCCGCACGGTGCCCGCGCCGCCGGCCAACGTGTCCACCATTCCCCCGGCCCTGTCGGAGAACGCCACCACCCGCGAGCGCTTCGCTGCGCACACCGACAACGCCGCGTGCGCCAGCTGCCACAAGACCATCGACCCCATGGGCTTCGGCATGGAGGACTTCGACGGCCTGGGCCAGCACCGCACGGAGGAGAACGGCAAGAAGGTGGACGCCAGCGGCGCGGTCATCGCCAGGGACGGCACCACCAACCTGGGCAACTTCACCGGCGGCGCGCAGCTGGCGCGCTTCCTGACGACGAGCGAGGAATTGGCCAACTGCGTGCCGTTGCAGTTCGTGCGCTACGCCATGGGGCGTGATGAGCACGCCTCGGACGCGGAGCTGCTCGCCGCCATGCGCACGGGCCCCTACCGCACGGATGGCATGAAAATCACCGAAGCGCTGGTCAGCCTGGTGCGTTCGTCTTCCTTCACCCAGCGGCGTCTGCCCACCCGTTGAGCTTTGACTTCCATGCCCCGCGACTTCTCCCGACGCAGCATCCTGAAGCTCCTGTCCGGCACGGCCATGGCGGCGCCCTTCGCGCACCTGCTCACCAGCTCCGTCGCCGAAGCGGCGGACGCCGCGCCCCTGCGCTTCATCGCCCTGTTCACCCCCCACGGCCTCCTGCCGGAGTACTGGGTGCCCAAGGGCAATGACACCAGCTTCAACATCGACTTCGAGAACTCCGTCCTCCAGCCGCTCCAGCGCCACCGGGACAAGCTCCTGGTGCTGGACGGCCTGGACTACCGCGTCCTCTACGAGCACGGCCGCACCGGCCACGAGGGCGGCCCCGTCACCTTCCTCACCGGCAGCCAGGTGGAGGTGTCCAGCGGTGACGAGCTGCCCGCCAACGCGTCCCTGGACCAGGTGATTGGCAACGCGGTGGGCGGTTCCACCCAGTTCCGCTCGCTGCAGCTGCACGCCTTCGAGCAGTTCGGCGCCCAGCACGTCTACAACAGCATCTCCTTCACGGAGAACGGCTCGCGCGTGCCGTTCGAGCTGAACCCCGCCAACGTCTACAAGCGGCTCTTCGCCAGCATGGGCGGCTCCGAGGCGGAGGCGCAGGCCATGCTGTCCAAGCGCAAGAGCCTCCTGGACTACCTCATCAAGGACGCCACCCGGCTGAAGTCGCGGCTGGCGGCCGCGGAAGGCACCAAGCTGGACACGCACCTGGCGGCGCTGCGCGACATCGAGCGGCGGCTCACCAACTCGGGCGCGCTCAACTGCTCCGCGCCGGTGAAGCCCGCCAACACCGACCTGGGTGACATCAACAACATGCCCGCCCTCACCGAACTGCACATGGACCTCATCGCCCGTGCGTTCGCGTGTGATTTGACGCGCGTGGTGACCATGACCATCCCCGGCCCGTCCATGCCGTGGATTGGCATCGACGAGGACATCCACAACGACATCGCCCACCGCACGGACACCCAGTCCGAGCCGGCGCGCACCGAAATCCGCCTGCGCATGGTGGCGGTGCAGCGGTGGTACTCCGAACAGCTGGCGCGGCTGATGGACACGCTCAAGTCCATCCCGGAGGGCAGCGGCACGGTGCTCGACAACACCGTCATCCTGTGGGGGAACGAGCTGGGCGACGCCGCCGGCCACATGAACGTGTCCATCCCCACGGTGCTGGCGGGCGGCGCGGGCGGGAAGTTCCGCATGGGCCGCATGCTGTCCCTGCGCCCCGGGAAGGACCCGCTGGGCGACTGGAAGGGCCCGGGCGCGAAGCTGGAGGGCGCGGTGCCGCACAACAAGCTGCTCACCTCCATTGCCCAGGCCTTCGGCGTGAACGTGGATCGCTTCGGCCACGACGATTACGCGGGCACGCTCGACCTCAGCTGAAGCCTCCTGGTGGCCTGACAGGCCCCGGAAAAGACAACGGGAGCGGACCCCTGGGGCCCGCTCCCGTTTTCATTTCAGCGAAGCGACGGTGGGGACTACCCGCCGAGCGCGCCGTTGATGAGGGGCGCGAGGATGCTCATGCCCGCGTCCTCGTTGTTGTAGTTGTTGGCCGGCTCGTAGATGCGGATGCGCTGGTTGTTGTTGATGAAGCGCGACAGGAAGACGTCCATGGGGACCATCTCGCTGTGGCAGGCCCAGGACTGCCACGGGCTGTCGATGTACTCGTACCAGTACTTCTTCTCCATCCGCTGGCAGGCGTGCGCGCCCACGAAGGTGATGATGGTGCTGCAGTGGCTTTGGTTGATGGCGCGGTGGTGCGGGATGAAATAGCTGAAGTTGTTGTACTTGTTCAGCTCGTTCACGAACGCATCCTGGTCCTGCTTCCAGTACGCGTGGATGGACGCCTGGTCGTTGGGCGTCTTGAAGCGCTCATACGAATAGCGCGAGTAGTTGTAGTCCAGCGTGTAGCCCGTGTACGCGAGCTGGTCGTTCGGGAACTCCGTGGCCACCATCTTGTTGATGGAGCCCATGTCGTTGATGTTGAAGCTGGCCGGCAGCTGGCTGAACACCGAGTCCAGGTTCCACGACGAGCGGATCTTGTCGTGCAGCGGGCGCGACAGGGAGTTCGCGTTCGGCGCCATGAAGATGGGGCCGGAGTCGTTGATCATGTACCCCTTGGCCGGGTTGATGGCCTTGCGGATGAAGTAGTAGCCGGCGGAGGTGGACGTGCCGCCCGCGCTGTAGCCCGTCACCAGCAGCTTCTGCACGCTGGGGAAGTTCTGCTTGGCGTAGTTCGCCGCGGCCAGCGTGTTGGTGTAGCCGTTGTGGTACCAGGTCAGCGGCGCCTGGCCGCCGGTGCTGTCCACGTACGTCTTGGCGTTGTTGCCGATGTGCACGTCGCCCGTGCAGTACGGCAGGTAGACGACGTTCCAGCCCTTCGTGACGATGTCCTTGCGGTCGCGGAAGGGCAGGCCCGGGTCCGCCCCGTTGACGATGGGGGACACGTACTTGGCCGTGAACTGCGTCATGTAGTCGTCGGCGATGCCGTTGGGGTTCGCCGCGCCCAGGATGCCCAGGCGGCCGCTACAGGAATCGTAGTCCCAGCACGCGCCACCGCCCTCCATCATGAACAGCAGGTTGGGCGAACCCGTCTTGTGCACGAAGAACTTGTACTGCGAGCCGTTGCCACACTTCAGGCCGGGCAGCGTCACCTTCTGCCAGGGGTAGGTATTGCCGCCGTCCACCAGCACGTCGACGATGCCTTCCACCAGCACTTCAGCATGCGCGGCGCCCACGGGGGCAGAGAGGGCCAGAAGGCTCATCCAGAGAAAACTTCTCATGCGGCTTCCTCCAAAGGGGGAGTAGTGAGTGGGGTTGCGGCCGCGGATGATACGTTTTTGTTTATCAGCCGTAAGCGGGGAAACTTCGCTTGCGGTGAAAATAGTGAATTCCATGTTGGGTGCAGCATTCCATCCGAAACGATTGGGATTGTCGTCGCGCGTCAGCCAGGAATTGAGAATTGACGCGTCGTGACATGTTTTAAATGTATCAATTGCGCAGTGCGTCGCCGTAAGGGCATGGCACGGGTTGCGGCGGGTGCGGGGCGCGGGGTATGGCCTTGGCATGAGCACGCACGCGCGTTGGAAGCTGCCCCTGGGCACGGCGGGAGTCCTGGTCCTGGCGGTGGGGGCGTGGCTTGTCTTTGGCGGGCCGGCTCCGCGGGACGCCGCGCCGGTGGTGGCGCCCGCGCCCGTGACGCAGGCCCCCGTGCCGCCGCCCGTGTTCGCTTCCACGCCGGCGGTGCCCCGCGCGAAGGACGGCGGGCTGGACCTGGTGGGCGCGGCCACGGCCCAGGTGCAGGCGGCGGCACCGGACCCGGAGGCCGCCCCCTATCCGGTGGACCTGGAGGCGCTGCGCGCGAAGCTGCCGGGCAACCTGTACTTTGAAATGGACGCGCCCACGAAGGACCCGGCGGAGCTGAGCCGCCGGGAGGGCGTGAAGGCGAAGTGGAACGCGCTCTACGGCAAGGTGCTGTCCAACGAGGCCTCGGAGGAGGAGGTGCACCAGTACTACGAGCACCGCCGCCAGGTGTCCGAGGACGCCATCGCCTTCGCCACCACGATGCTGCAGGACTACGGCGACAAGCTGCCCTCGGAGCACCGGGGCCTGCTGGAGCTGAGCGTGAACATGCACCGCACGCGCCTGGCGGAGCTTCCGCGCCAGGAGTCGGAGGCGCTGTCGCGCCGCGAGGCCCACGCCCAGCGGCAGAAGGAGTGGCGGGCCGGTGGTGGCCGTCAGCCCTGAATCGACGCGTCCGCGCCGGGGAAGGTGCGGATGAGCGGGGAGCGCACGGCGGAGGAGGCCACCCACAGCTGGTGGGAGGAGCGGGTGACGGCGACGTGCAGCCTGCGGCGGGCCTCGTCGTCCGCGGGGTAGGCGCGCGCGGTGACGTCCGGCAGGACGACGTAGTCGAACTCCAGGCCCTTCACGTTGTCCACGTCCGTCACGTCCACGCCGGGCTCGAAGGAGAAGTCGCCCTCCAGCACCAGCCGCGCCCAGGGCATCTCCCGGATGACGCGGTGGAAGGACTGGGCGGACTCGCGGCTGCTGGCGATGACGCCCACCGACGCGTGCGGCTCGCGCAGCACCAGGTCGCGCAGGGCGTCTCCCAGGAACAGCCACGCCTGGGCCTCGTCGGGGAAGTGGTGGAAGCCCACGGGGGCTCCCTCGCGGCCGGCCTTCGCGGCGGTGGCCGGGGACTGGGTGCCCAAGACGTGCTGCGCCAGCTCCACCACCGGGCGCGGGCAGCGGTAGGACACCTGGAGCCGGCAGGTGGCGGCGTCGCGGATGCCCAGCTCGTCCAGCGCGGCGTCCCAGCCGGCGAAGCCCGCCGTCGTCTGTTGCACCTCATCTCCGGCGAGCGTGCAGCTGCGGCTGTCGCCGAGCAGCTGGCTGACGACGAAGAGCTCGAAGAGGGAGAAGTCCTCCGCCTCGTCCAGCACCACGTGCGCCAGCCGCTCCGCGCCCAGATGACCCCGCTGCGCCTTGAGGAACATGAGGACGGGCAGGTCGTCCGCGTCCACGGTGCCCGCGAGCGCGTCCGGCGTGTCCGCTTCAATCGCGCGCCCGTCCACGGTGACGAGCCGGTCCTCGTCGAAGCCCTTGTACTGGCGCGACAGCGGCGTGGCGGTCTGCTGCCTGGTGTGCTCCATCACCTCCGCCACCACGGTGCGCGGCAGCTCTCCCTTCGCGTCCGCCACCACGGCCTCCAGGAAGGCGCGGTCCATGTACGCGTCCGCCAGCTTGATGCGCAGCCGGTCCAGCGTGGGGGGCAGGGCCTTGCCCTTGAACAAGGGCAAGCGGCCGGCCAGCGCGCGGCGCAGGGCGGGGTGGCGCTTGAAGCGCGAGACGAGCGCGGGCGTGTCCGGGGACAGCTTGATGCCCGGCACGCTGAAGGCGCTTCTCGCGGTGGCCAGCGACCAGGCCTCCAGCGTCTCCACGGACACCTTGCCCAGGCCCAGCGGCGCGAGCAGCCGGCGCGTGAGCCGGGCCAGGCCCTCCTCCGGGACGACGACCTTGGTGCGCGCCTGCGGGTATGACTTCGCGTCGTCGAAGATGACCTTGGCCAGCCGGTGCAGCGCCACCGTCGTCTTGCCGCTGCCCGCGCTGCCCAGCACCAGCAGCGGCTGCTCCGGGCCGGTGCTGACGGCGGCGTACTGCTCCGCGTCCAGGAGCGCCGTCACGCCGAAGGCGTCCTCCACGTGCGTGGCGCCCCGGCCCACGCCCAGGAAGCCCGGACGCGCGGCGGTGCCGCTGCCGCCCGCGAGCACGGAGGCCGCGTCACGGCCGCGCGAGTGCCAGCGGCCTTGTGAATCGCGCTGGAGCAGGTAGGGGCCGGTGCTGATGCGGGTGAGGACGCCCTTCTCGATGATGACCAGCCGGCGCGCCTCCACCTCGCCTTCGGAGAGCCGGTCTCCGAAGTACTCCTCGAACGCGTCGCCCTCCTCGTAGTTGTAGAAGACGCGCGCGACGGGGGCGAATCTCCAGTCGATGACGCGCACGCCGGCGGAGAGGTTGGCGAAGCTGGTGCGGCCGAGCAGGTAGTCGCGCGCGCCCGTGGGCCCGGACAGGCGCAGGTGCGCGAAGTAGGGGGCGTGCGCGTCTGGCAGCGGGACGGCCTCCTGCCGCTCCAGCATGGAGCGCACCTCGTTCATCTGGGTGAAGACGTGCGGCAGGTCCGCGGCGTGCGCCGTGGTGGCGTCGTCGCGCAGCACCGCCAGCTGGGCCATCAGCCCCTGTGTGTCCAGCGTGCGTTCCGAGGCCTGACGGCGCGCCTCCGCCAGCGCCTGCTGGACGCGTGACAGCAGGGCCTCTTCCTCGGCGATGAGCGCGAGCGCCTCGGGCGACAGCTCCTGCTCCTGGCCGGCCATGATGTCTTTCCTTTCCGCCCGTGGGCGTTCGTGGAGCGGGCAAGGTGAACGCTGGCCACCGCCGGGTCAACCCGTTGGATTTTCGGGCCGACTTGCTAGATTGAGGATCGCGGTGAAGGCGCCCGTCCCTTCTCCTGGGTCCTCCCGCACGCACGCTTCCCATCCACCCCGACAGGTTGCCTCCCCATGGGGTGGGGTGGATGTCCGCGACTGATCGCAGAGGGGGGGTGTCTGTCGAATGGCGGCGCGCGCTGGAGGCAGGTGGCTTCTAACGGCACTCGCGGCTTGCTTCCGTCCGCATCCATCCCGAACACGGAGGATGTACCGGATGACCTCGATGAATGCGCCGTTCCGCTGGACGCTGTCACTCGCAGCCGCGCTGGGAATCGCCACGTCGGCGGGGGCGCAGGAGCCGGAGCCACAAACGGAGTCGGAGACGTCCACGACGACCGCGACCACCACGATGAGCTCGGAGGAGATGCAGAAGTCGGGGGGACACCACCAGGAGGGGCGCGTCGGACCGCAGTTCGCGGTGAGCGGCAACGTGGGCTTCGGCCTGGGCTACGTCTACACGAACGGTCAGGCCCCGGGCGGCGGTCTGGAGGACCTGAAGATCACCCAGTCCGCGAAGATCTCCTTCCCCCTC
Organism: Corallococcus sp. AB045; assembly: GCF_003668895.1. NCBI lineage: Bacteria > Pseudomonadati > Myxococcota > Myxococcia > Myxococcales > Myxococcaceae > Corallococcus > Corallococcus sp. AB045. The sequence goes on along the minus strand of NZ_RAWN01000030.1, from coordinate 6,348 downwards.
ATCGCGGAGCTGGGCTTCCGGGTGACTCCGCGGTTCTACCTGGGCGTGTGGGGCAGCTGGGAGCCGGTGCTGACCAAGACGAACGACCTGTCGTGCCCGGAGGGCTTCAGCTGCGACACCTTCCAGTGGCGCGTGGGGCCGGAGGTCCGCTACCACATCCGGCCGGGCTCAGGCTTTGATCCGTGGATCGGCCTGGGCGTGGGCCTGGAGATCCTCAAGAGCCATGTGGAGGGCGACACGCAGGTGCAGGTCGCGCCAGGGGTGTTCCTCCCCACGCACGTGGACACGCACGTGACGGACCGGGGGCCCACCATCGCGCGCCTCACGCTGGGCGGTGACGTGCGCGTGGCGCGGTCCCTGTCGGTGGGGCCCATCATCACCGCGTCCGTGGGCCAGTACACGGTTCGCACCGGGACGCAGACGCTGGACATCACCGGTGTGGGCACCCGCGACCAGGGGCTCACGCCCGTGGATGACGGCTTCCACGCGCTGTTCACCGTGGGCATCCGCATCGCGTTCCTACCCCTGTAGCACCGCGTGGCGGCGCCCACCCTGAAGCAGGGGCGGGCGGTGGAAAACGCGTGGCACCCCCTTGGAACCTGGGGGCCGGGTGAGGTGTCTTGGGGCTCGGCTCCCCACCTCCCCCGGAGGGTGCATGTCGTCTCGCAAGGTGTTCGTCGTGGTGGCCGGGCTGGCGCTCCTGCTGGCCGGCGTCTTCGTCTGGATGCGCGCCGCCTCGCCCGCCGAGTCGGTGCGCGCTGAAGCGGTGGCGTCTCCTGAGCGGCCCGCGTCCGGCCCGACGCGGGCCCCGGTGCGGACCGAGGGTGGGGCGACCGCGCCCGTCGAACAGCCCATGCGGGACGCGGATGGCGCGCTGCGAGTGGAGACCGTCACGGCCTCGGGGCCGTTCGTGGGCGCGGAGGTGACGCTGTACCTGCGAGGGCCCGCGTCCCCAGGCTCACGGCTGCCGTCATGGCGCGTGGCGGGGCAGGGCCGGACGGATGCGGCGGGAGCGCTGGTGTTGCCCGCGCGTCCCGGGCCCTATCTCGTCACCGCGCACGCGGAAGGGCTCGCCCTGGCGCGCGCGGAGGTGACGCGTCCCCATGGAGAAGCGCTGTCCACGGTCCGCCTCCTGCTGGAGCCCGGTGTGTCGCTGACAGGCCTGACGGTGGAGCGCGCGGGCGGCGCACCCGTGCCGATGACGGAGCTGACGCTCACGCCGCATACCGGCTTCGAGGACGCGCTCCCCGTGTTCCTCCAGACGGGCGCGTCGGTGCCGGACGAGGCGCGGCATGAGGCGCTCAGCGACGCACGGGGCGCGTTCGGGTTCCATGGGCTGGCGCGCGGTGAATATCAACTGGAGGCGCGAGCCCCGGGCCACGCGCCCCACCGCATCGCGCGCGTGCACGTGCCGGGGACGGACCTGCGCGTGGAGCTGGATGGCTCCGCGTTCATCGAGGGCTTCGTCACCCGGGCGGATGGAACGCCCGCGCCGGGAGCGCGAGTGAGCGCCTGGGGCCAGGATGGCGCCGTGGAGGTGGAGGCCGGAGACACGGGGAGCTTCTCGCTGGACGTGCCGCCCGGGTCGTTCCAGGTGACGGCCCGTCACGGAGCGGAGACGGGCGCGGCCGGAGGCGCGGTCGTCGTGGGGCCGGGCATGACGGTGAGGGACGTGCGGATCCGCCTGGGCGGCGCGGCGTCGCTCGCGGGAGTGGTGCGGCGCAAGGACTCGGGCGAGGCCATCGCGGGAGCCACGGTGGGCGTGCGCGCGCATGGCGACCGCGCGGACCTGCTCCAGGTGCGCTCGGAGGCGGATGGACGCTTCGAGGTGGGCGGACTCGCGCCGGGTGCCTACGACGTGCAGGTGCGCGCTCCGGGCTTCCAGCCGCTCACGCGCACGGGGCTGGGCGTGCTCGCGGGGCAGCGCTTCGAGCTGGTGCTGGATCTCGCGGCGCCAGGGCGCATCGAGGGCACGGTGGTGGATGGCGCGGAGGCGCCGCTCCCTGGTGTGACGGTGGTGGCCCAGCTCAGGTGGCGGCCGCTGCCAGACGCGCTGCCCTCGGTGACGGACGCGCAGGGGCGCTTCACGCTGGAGGATGTGCCAGAGGGCACCGTGTACGTCGCGGCGCGCCGCGCGGACAGCGAGGACCAGGTGCGCCAGCCCGTGCGCGTGGAGGCGGGGAAGACGGCGACGGCGCGGCTGACGCTCGTGGGCGAAGGCGTGCTGGAGGGCACCGTGCGCAAGGAGGACGGAGCGCGGCCGTCCGGCGCGGTGACGGTCACCGCGCACCGGGTGGGTGCTCCGGCCTCCGAGTCCGTCGACGTGCCCGCGAAGCCGGATGGAACGTGGTCGATGCGCGTGGGCGCGGGGCGCTATCAGTTGAGCGCGTGGTTGTCCGCGCTGCGCTTCCAGAACGGGGACCAGCAGCAGGTGGTGGAGCTGGAGGCGGGCGGCCGGCGCCACGTGGACCTGGTGGTGGGCGAACCCAAGAAGCCGCTCCGCGTGACGGTGCTGGAGCCCAACGGCGCGCCGAGCGTCCACGCGACGGTGATGGCCACGGAGGCGGGCCACACGGACATCCAGGCGGAGGAGATGACGGACGCAGCCGGGCAGGCGGTGCTGGCCTTGGACGGCCTGGGCTCGGACGCGTGGCGCGTCTGGTCCACGAATGGCGGACGGCAGGGCGAGGCCGCGAGCGTGTCCGCGTCCCAGAAGGAGCTCACGCTCCAGCTGAAGCCCGCGGCCCGGCTGAGGGGCACCGTACGTTCGGCGGGAGGCCGCGAGGTGCGGGGCTTCGCGCTGACCGTGACCGCGGCGCGCGGCGAGGACGACTTCCTCTCCCGCGTGGAGCGTCAGTTCTCCGGGGACTCGTTCCAGGTGGACGACGTCTTCCCCACGCGTGTCACCGTCACGGCCACGCTGCCGGACGGGCGCGCAGGCAAGGTGGACGTGACGCTCGCGTCCGGCGCGGAGGCCGCCGTGGAGGTGGTGGTGGACGCGGGCGGCGGCGTGTCCGGACGGCTGGTGGATGCGCGCACGAACGAACCGCTCGCGGGCGCGTACGTGGACGCGGACGGCATCGCGTCCCCCACCACGGGCGCGGACGGGCGCTTCGAGTTGAAGGACCTGGCCCCGGGCGCGCACCGGCTCACCGCGTGGAGCCGGGGGCGGGAGCTGGTGGACCGGCGGGTGACGCTCGCCGCGGGGAAGACGCAGGCGCTGGGGGACTGGCGCCTGGGGCTTCAGCGCGTGGAGCCGGGGCGGCTGGGCCTGAGCTTCGGCATGACGGGACGGGACGTCGTCATCAGCGGCATCGCGGAGGGCGCGGACGTGGCGGGCCTCCAGGTGGGGGACGTGCTGCGCTCCATCGACGGAGCGGTGGTGCTGGACACGGGCGAGGCTCGGCGGCGCGAGCTGGGCGCGCCGGGCAGCCCCGCGCTGCTCGCGCTCCAGCGAGGCGGCCAGGCGCTGTCCTTCACGTTCATCCGCGCACGCTGAAGGAGGCGCGGCTTGAAAGCGCGGGGCATGCCCTGACAGCATCCCGCGCCATGGATGAGCGCTTCACCCCGGAGCACGAGGCGTTCCGCCGCACCGTGCGTCAGTTCGTCGAGAAGGAGCTGGCCCCGCACGCGCTGGAGTGGGACCAGGCCGGCGAGTTCCCTCGCGACGTGTTCCGCCGCTGCGGCGAGCTGGGTTTCTTCGGCATCAGCCACGCCCCGGCATATGGCGGCAGCGGGCTGGACTATTGGTACGTGGCCGCCTTCGCGGAGGAGCTGGCGCGAGCGCGCAACGGGGGCGTGGCGATGTCGCTCCTGGTGCAGGGACAGATGGCCACGCCGGTCATCAACGAGCTGGGCACCGACGAGCAGAAGCGCGAGTTCCTGGCCCCCGCGCTCACCGGCGAGCGCATCGCGGCGCTGGCGATGAGCGAACCGGACGCGGGCTCGGACCTGGCCCGGCTGCGCACCACCGCGCGAAGGGACGGCGACGACTACGTCATCCAGGGCGCGAAGACGTGGATCTCCAACGGCGCCCGCGCGGACTTCCTGGTGCTGGCGGTGCGCACGGGCGGGGAGGGCGCGCCGGGCATCTCGCTGGTGACGCTGCCCACGGACGTGAAGGGCTTCTCCGTGTCGAAGAAGCTCCAGAAGGTGGGGCACCGCTCGTCGGACATGGCCATCCTCTACTTCGAGGACTGCCGCATCCCCGCCCGCTACGTGCTGGGCCGGGAGAACGACGGCTTCTTCCACATCATGAACAGCTTCCACGCGGAGCGCCTGGTGACGGCGCTCTACACGGTGGCGGTGATGGACGACCTGCTCCGTGAAGCCATCCGCTACGGCCGCGAGCGTCAGGCGTTTGGAAAGCGGCTCCTGGACTTCCAGGTGTGGCGCCACACCTTCGTGGACCACGCCACCCGCGTGGAGGCGGCGAGGCAGCTCACCTATCAGGCGGTGCAGCTCTTCAATCGCAAACGCAAGCAGAAGCCGGTGAAGGAGATCGCGATGGCCAAGCTCCTCACCACGGACCTGGCCCAGCGCGTGGCCTATGACTGCCAGCAGTTCTACGGCGGCATGGGCTACGTGGAGGAGTCACACGTCGCGCGGGCGTGGCGCGACGTGCGCATGCTCACCATTGGCGGCGGCACGTCCGAGGTGATGAAGGAGATCATCGCCGGGACGATGGCGCTGTAGCCTCAGGCGGCCTGCTTCTCCTGGGTGCCTTCCAGCCAGCGGGCCGCATCCGCGCCGTTGCCCTTCCACACCGTCGGTGTGCCGTCCACCGTGCGCCGCGCCACTTCCAGCTCCCAGCCCACCTTCACGGGGCCGACCTTGAAGCCGGGCGCCATGGAGACGCCCCGCTGCGTATAGGACGTCTCCTTGTACTCCACGGTCGCGTCCTGACCGGCCGTGTTGAACGCCCCCGGTACGTCGCCTTCCAGGAGCTTGCCGAACGCGCCGTTCTTCACGAGCGTGCCCGGGTTGCCCTCGATGCTGACCTCGTAGGACGTGCCCTTGCCGTTGCCCTGGACCAGGCCAGCGCCCTCCACCGTCAGCGTGACCTTGCTGCGCGAGTTCGCCGCCATGTCCTTGAGCGCGGGGCCGAGCGCGGCCTTTGGATCCTTGAGGACTTCGTCTGTCTTTGACCCGGCGGGCAGCGGGATGCGCGTCTCCACCTCCAGCTTGCCGCTGCCCTTGAGCGACGTGCCCACCTTCACGCCGCCCTTGATGGGCAGCTTCATCCGGTCCGGCCCGACGATGGACTTGTCCACCTCCAGGTTCCGGTTCGGGCCGCCACCCACCTCCACCTGGACGGCGTCCTTGATGACGACCTCGGGCGGCTTGCCCTCCGGGAACTCGATGCGGACCGTGCGGTCCGAGCGCGCCTTGCCCCCCACGTCGAGGTTGTTCACCAGCGGCCCGCCCGGGACGGGGATGTCCGCGGCGAACTGCGCGGCGCCCGTGCCCCGCAGCTCCACGGCGGCCATCTTGCTCCGCAGCCACTCGATGTCCTCCTTGGGAGGCATGTCGGCCGCGCCCGCGATGTTGGCCTGCATGCCTGTCTTCATGCGGTCCATGATGCGATTGGCCCGGGCCACCTCGGCGGGCGTCTCGAACTTGAACTCCACCTTGCCGCCACCGCCGGCGAGCAGCTTCGCGTCGAGCTTGCTGTTCTCGAAGCCCACGCCGCCCAGGATCTCCGAGTCGATGCTCAGCCGGTAGTTGGGCCCCGGCTCGCGCGCGCCCGTGGTCGGGTTGGTGCGCATGCCCTCTTCACAGCTGACTTCAATCTGCGCGCGCGTCTGGAGGCGGCCCATCTTGTAGCCGCCGTCGAAGCCGCCGGACGTGGAGAACTTGTCGCCCGGCTTCATGGACTCGATGTCCACCTGCGAGCCCGTCACGTCGGTGCCGGCTCCGAGCACCTTGAGGGCCCCGTCCACCTTGGACTCCAGCCAGGTGAAGCCGGGCACGTTGTCGCGAGCGCTCTGCAGCAACTGCTCCATCGCGCCCTGCGGCTGCGCGGTGCCACCCACGCCGCCCGCCGCCAGGCCTTCCGGCTGCACCTGTCCCGCGACGCCGCCCTCGAGTCCCAATCCGCCCGGACTGTCGTTCCCGGCCCCTCCAGCCACGGGACCCGCCTGCGTGCCACCGCTGACGCCGCCCGCGGCGATGCCTCCCGGACCTCCGGCCGGAGCCGCATGGCCTCCAGCTCCGGCCGGAGCCGCGTCTCCACCCACCCTGGCCGGACCCGCGCGCCCACCGCGAACCTCGAACCCGTCTCCGGGACGCCCGACTGCGGGCCGCTGCGCCGGACGGTTCGCGGGGCCCTGCGACGGGGCCTCCGGA
>NZ_RAWN01000352.1:0-5171 GCF_003668895.1 Corallococcus sp. AB045 | reverse complement strand
CCCGCGCCCACCACCACCACCCGCTTGCCCTGTGCGCTCATGACGGTGTCCTCAGGAAGCGCGACGCGACAGCCGGGTGATGAGGGAGTCCAGCAGGTCCCTCAGGCCATGGGGGTTGGGCAGCCCCTGCAGGCTCCGCCGCGCCGCACGCGACGCCCGCTCCACCGCGCGCTCACACGCCGCACGGCCGCCGAAGTGCTCCACCAGCTCCCGCGCACGGGCGAGCGCCGCGTCGTCCTTGCACTCCACCGGCAGCGCCCACAGCTGCTCCAATTCCTCGCGGCCCTCGGGCGTGGCGCGCACGTACGCGGCCACCACCGGGAAGGTGCGCTTGGCCTGCACGAAGTCGCCGTCGGACGCCTTGCCCGCCACTGCCGCGTCGCCGAACAGGCCGATGAGGTCGTCGCGCAGCTGGTACGCCAGGCCCACCGAGCGCCCCACCCGCTCCAGTCCCTCCAGGAGCCCCGCGTCCGCGCCGCCCAGCATCGCGCCGCACACCAGCGGGGCGCAGAAGCCGTAGCGCGCCGTCTTGAGGTGCGCCACGCGCAGCGTCTGGAAGAGCGACATCTCCGCCAGCGGCACGCGCGCCAGGTCCAGGTCCAGGTACTGCCCCGCCGCCGTGTGCCGGCACACGCCCAGGTAGTAGCGCGCCACGCTCGACGCTCCCGGCAGCCCCGACTCCAGCATCGCCTCCAGCGAGCGCGCGAAGAGGTGGTCCCCCATCACCACCGCCAGGTCCTCGCCCGGACGGCCCGGGGCCAGCATCCGGTGCAGCACCGGCCCGCCCCGCCGCAGCTCCGCCTGATCCGCCACGTCGTCGTGGATGAGCAGGAACGTGTGCAAGAGCTCCAACCCCGCGGCGAAGCGCCACAGCCCCAGAGGCACCGCGGTGCTCCCGCGCGCCAGCCCGTGCCCCGCCAGCACCAGCGCCGGCCTCAGCCGCTTCGCCGGCCGCAGCGCATAGGCCCTCGCCTGCGCCGCCGCGTGTGTCCAACGTGCGTCCAGGGCCTGCTCATCCGGCAGCTCGAACAGCTGCGCGAGCGCGGCCTCCACCTGCGCCTGCACGAGCTGCAACCAGGCTTGTTCAGGGTGTGCTGCTCCGGCGGAGGTCTGCTGCACGTTGGGAAGCAGGGTGGCCATACAGCGGATCTCCGAAGTCGGGAGCACGGCAGCAGCCTTCTCACCTAGAGGTAGCGTTTGCGTCCAGAGATTGTCAAGGCTATGTCTAAGGTTTGCAAAAACCTTGTACACGGAGACTCCCGATGAAGGCGTGGATCGCAGGCGCGTTGACGGTGACCCTGGCAGCGGGAAGCGCGGGTGGCGCCGCCCCGGCTCCGGAGCCCGTGGACGCGACGTTAAGCACCAGCAGCGGAGAGCGAGTTCAGCTGGCGCGCTGGCGTGGGAAACCCGTCATCCTCTTCTACGAGGACAAGGACTCCACGACACTCAACGCCCCTCTGAAGGCGGAGCTGTTCACCCGGGGACGCGAGCGTGGCCTCCTGAAGAGCGCGTTCGTGGTCGCGGTGGCCAATCTGGAGAAATACGACTTCTTTCCCGCGCGGGGGATCGCCCTGTCGTACGTGCGTGACGAGGAGAAGAAGGCCGGCGTGCCCATCCTGGTGGACCTGAAGGGCACCCTGGGCCAGCCGCCCTTGAAGCTGCCCACCAAGACGTCCACGGTGATGCTGCTGGACGCGGAGGGCGCGCCGGTCTACCGCCACTCCGGGCGCATGAAGCCGGAGGAGCAGGCCCGCTTCTTCACCGCCCTGGGAGAGCTGGTGGGCCAGGACCTGACCGCGGACCGAGAAAAGGAGGCCCACCCTTGAGGGTGACCTGCACGGGCGCCACCGGCTTCCTCGGTCCAGGCCTTGTCCAAGGTTTGTTGGAGGCCGGCCACACGGTGCACGTGCTCAGCCGGAGCGTGGAACACGCGCTCGGCCGGCTGCCCGCCGGGGTCACGGGCTCATACTTCGACGGGAGCACGCCGATGTCGCCGGACGCGCTCGCGGGCGCGGAAGGCGTGGTGCACCTGGCCGGGGAGCCGGTGGACCAACGTTGGACGCACGAGGCGAAGCACCGCATCCACCTCAGCCGCGTGGAGGGCACCCGCGTGCTGGTGGAGGCCATGAAGCAGGCGGGCAGCGTGCGCCACTTCGTCTGCGCGTCGGCGGTGGGCTTCTACGGCGGCGCCCGGGCGGGGCAGACGCTGACGGAGGAGGACGCGCCCGGCGACGACTTCCTCGCGCATGTGTGCCAGGGCTGGGAGGCGGAGGCCGTGCGCGCGGAGGAGGCGGGCATCCGCACGGTGCGCCTGCGCATCGGCGTGGTGCTGCACCCGGCGGGCGGCGTGCTGCACCGGATGCTGCCGGTGTTCCGCATGGGCGCGGGCGCGAAGGTGGGCAACGGACAGCAGTACGTCAGCTGGGTCCACAGAGAAGACCTCTTCCAGCTGATGCGCTTCGCGCTGGAGCACCCCACGCTGTCCGGCCCGGTGAACGCCACGTCACCGGAGCCCGTCACCAACGCGACCTTCGCGCACACGCTGGGCGCGGTGCTGGAGCGGCCCGCGGCGCTGTCGGTGCCGGGCATCGTCCTCAAGGCGCGCTTCGGAGAGATGGCGCGCGTGGCGCTGGAGGGCCAGCGGGTGATGCCCCGGCGCGCGCTGGAGGCGGGCTTCCAGTTCCGCCACCCGGACCTGACCGGAGCGCTGCGCGACCTGCTGTCCCCCTAATACATTTCGAGCCACGCATGGACGACACCCGGACGCTGGAAGCCCGCGCGCGCGAAGAGGGCACGCCGCTCATCGACGGAGACACCGCCACCTTCGTGTGGAAGGGCTCCCGACAGGTCTTCCTCCAGGGAGACTTCCAGGACTGGCGAGGCACGCCCCTGCCGCTTGAGCGCGTGGGCAAGGGGCTGTGGGCGCGCTCGCTGGCGCTGCCCGAGGACGCCTACGTCGAATACGCGCTCCAGGACACGAAGGGCCGCCGCGTGCGCGACGCCTTCAACCCGCGCCGCTCCGACAACGGCTTCGGTGACTTCAACCACTGCTTCTGGATGCCGAAGGGCGAAGCGACACCGCTGGGCAAGCGCCTCCGGAACGTGCCGAAGGGCCGCGTGACGCGCCACCAGGTGGCAACGCACGAGTGGGCCGTGGGCAGCAAGCGCGCGGTGGCCCTCTACGCGCCGCCCGTGAAAGGCCCCGTGCCGCTCATGGTGGTGTTGGACGGCGACGACTACCTCCAGCGCGTCCAGCTGCCCGTGGTGGTGGACAACCTGATCGCCGCGGACCGCATGCGCCCGGTGGCCATGGCCTTCGTGTCCAACGGCGGCCCGGCCCGCACCACCGAGTACGCGTGCAGCGAAGCCACCGTGGCCTTCCTGCACCAGCGCGTGCTCCCCCTGGCCCGCGAGCACCTGTCCCTGGTGGATGAGCAGCGCACGCCGGGCGCGCACGCGGTGCTGGGCTCGTCGCTGGGCGGCCTGATGGCGCTCTACGCGGCCCAGCGCCTGCCGCACGTCTTTGGCCACGTCCTGTCCCAGTCCGGCGCCTTCTCCATCGAAGGCACCGACATGGTCGTCTTCGACCTGGCCCGGCGCATCGGCCAGCCGCCCCTCCATGTCTGGATGGACTGCGGCCGCTTCGAGGGCCTCCAGGACGGCAACCAGCGCCTCCTGCCCCTGCTCCAGGCGGCCGGGCACCGCGCCACGTACCGGACCTACAGCGGGGGCCATAATTACCCCGCGTGGCAGACCAGCCTCCCGGCCGGCCTCGAAGAAATCTTCTCGTCCCCCGGGTAACGCATCGCGGCGAAACGCCGGATTTCCGTCAGGGATGAAAGCCCCCTGGAATCAAGGGGTTGGCCGGGACGGAAGGCGGCCAAGGCCGGATGATCCAGGATTGGGAGGGGGCTCTGACGCGGCATGCGGGCGGCCGGACGGAGCCTGTGGACCGGGGGGCTACGCAACCCTGGGGAAGGACAGCCCGATAACAGATGTAGGTGCGCAACCCGGCGTGAGTATCGCGACGGGCCTTCCCCCGCGCCTGGAGTCCCCCCATGTCTCGCGTCGATGGTGGCAATCGCCCGTCCATTCCCCCGAAGCGCTCGGAGTTCGAGCGGTCCGAGCGGAGCGACGCCACGCGTGACAGCAAGCCGGGAGCCCAGGGCCGGACGCCCGCCAACGCCAACGTGCGCTCCTTCCAGGGCCGCAGCGACTTCGAACCCGCGCGCCCCGCCCCTGCGCGCCCCACGCCTGCGCAGTCGCAGGCCGTGAAGGCCCCGGTCTCTCCGGCGGACGCGGAGTCCATCGCCCAGGCGGACATGGAGCTGGGGCTCCTGGCGGAGTTCCCGGACGCGGACGCGCAGAGCGGCATCGCCTCCGCCATGCTGCACGCGCACGCGGATGCGCCCGTGTCGCAGAACCGCATCGTGGAGCGGCTGAAGCAGGACGGCCGCCTGGAGTCGCTCTTCGGCGAGGTCTTCCGCGAGGACAACCCGTACGTGGAGCAGCCGCACAAGAACGCCATCGTGAAGGCGCTCGACACGGCGCTCTCCCGCGGCACGGTGACCGGCGACGACCTGCGCGCCTTCTCCCGTGGCACCTACGCCCAGGAGTGGCAGCAGATCGGCGCCGCGCTGGGCACCCGCCAGAAGTAGCCGGCCGCCGGACGCGGGGCCCCCAGGCTCGGAGCCCCTTGCCGCTTCACGCTTCTTCACGCGCATGCCGGTTGCGCCGTGGCGCATGCGCGCGAGGATGGGCCTCCCATGGTGGAAAGCCCGTTGCGCATCATCCTGTTCATCCTCCTCGTCAGCGTCGCGTCGGTCCAAGTCCACGTCTACCTGTACCGGCGCCTCTTCCGCGACACGTCCACGAACCGGGCCTGGCGCACCGCCGGCAAGGTGCTGCTGACGGCGCTGTGCGTGCCGCTGCTGCTGTCCTGGGTGGTGACACGCATCATCCCCTCCGCGTTCATCGTCGCCGTGTTCGCGTGGACGTGGATGGGCGTCGCCGTCTACCTGCTGCTCTCCCTGGCGCTGCTGGGCGCGGTGCGCTGGCTCGTGGCGCGCACGCGCGGCCACCGGGGCGTCGCCGCGCCGCTCGCCACGCCCGCGCCGGACCCCGCCGCGCCGCCGTCCCTGGCGGACCTGGCCGTCACCGTGCCGCCCCCG
>NZ_RAWN01000351.1:0-5205 GCF_003668895.1 Corallococcus sp. AB045 | reverse complement strand
GAGCGGGGAGGCGGCGCGGCAGCCGGCCGCCTCCCCGCTCCTGCCCCCCGGTCTGCTGGAACGTCTGCTGGCGGAAGCCATGGGCCGGGGCGCGGACTTCGCGGAGGTGTACGTGGAGCGCACGTCCACGACCGCCGTGGTGCTGGAGGAGCAGCGCATCCGCAGCGCGCAGGTGGGCCTGGTGCAGGGCGTGGGCGTGCGGGTCATCACCGGGGCCAAGGTGGGCTACGCCTACTCCGACGACTGGGACGAGGCCGCGCTCGTCCGCGCCGCGCGCACCGCGGCGATGATTGCCCAGGGCGGCGGCTCCGAGCGCGCCTACCCCGTCAAGCGCGTGCCGGTGCCCAGCCACTACCGCGTGGGTCAGCCGCTGGAGGACGTGGCGGTGGCGCGCAAGACGGCGCTGCTCACCCGCGCGGATACGGCGGCCCGCGCCTTCGACTCGCGCATCCAGCAGGTGAACGCGTCCTACGTGGATCAGACCAAGCGCATCGCCGTGGCCAACACCACCGGCCGCTTCAGCGAGGACACGCAGGACCAGTCCCGCATGAGCGTGCACGTGGTGGCGCTGGGGAAGAACGGCGAGCGGCGCACCGGCATGTACGGCAGCGGCGGCCGGGTGTCCTTCAGCTACTGGGACGGCGTGACGCCGGAGTCCGTGTCAGAGGAGGCCGCGCGTCAGGCCATCGCCACGCTGGGCGCGGTGGACTGCGTGGCCGGCCCGCAGACGGTGGTGCTGGCGCCGGGCTGGAGCGGCATCCTCCTGCACGAAGCGGTGGGCCACGGCCTGGAGGCGGACTTCATCCGCAAGGGCACGTCGCTGTTCGCGGGCAAGCTGGGGGAGAAGGTGGCCTCGGAGCTGGTGACGGTCATCGACGACGGCACGGTGTCCAGCGCGCGCGGCTCCATCAACATCGACGACGAGGGCGTGCCCGGCGAGCGCAAGGTCCTCATCGAGAACGGCGTCCTCAAGGGCTACCTCTATGATCAGCTCAACGCGAAGCTGATGAACCAGCGCTCCACGGGCAGCGGCCGGCGGGAGTCGTTCAAGAGCCTGCCCCTGCCGCGCATGACGAACACCTTCCTGGCGCCCGGAGACCACGCGCCGGAGGACATCCTCAAGGAGGTGAAGCGCGGGCTGTACTGCGCCACCTTCGGAGGAGGCCAGGTGGACATCAGCAACGGCAACTTCGTCTTCGAGGTCAGCGAGGCCTACCAGATTGAAGACGGCAAGCTGGGCCGCCCGGTGAAGAACGCCATCCTGATTGGCGTGGGGCCGGAGGCGCTGAAGAACATCACCCGCGTGGGCTGCGACCCGATGCCGGACCCCGGCATGGGCGTCTGCGTGAAGGACGGGCAGATGATGCCCGTGGGGGTGGGCCTGCCCACCGTGCGCATCGACAACGTCACCGTGGGCGGAACGAAGGTCGGCTGAGGACAACCGTGAACTACGAACAGCTCGCGAAGAAGGTCGTTCAGCGCGCCGTGAAGAAGGGCGCGAAGCAGGCGGAGGCGTACCTGGAGGTGGGCCGCCAGAGCAGCGTGCGCGTCCGCGAAGGGCAGATAGAAGACCTCACGGAGGCCACCAGCAAGGGCCTGGGCATCCGGGTCATCGTGAAGGACCGGCTGGGCTTCGCGTACACGTCCGACTTCACGCCCGCGGGCCTGGAGCGCGTGGTGGACCTGGCCGTGCAACTGGCGGAGGCCGCCGCGCCCAACAAGCTCAACGGCCTGCCCGGCGCGAAGGACCTGGGCAAGCGCGGCGACACCGGCATCCTCTTCGACCCCAAGGTCGCGAACCTGCCCGGGGACTGGAAGATCAACGCCGCGCTGGAGGCGGAGCGCGCGGGCCGGGCCCAGGACTCGCGCGTCGTCACCTTCGACTCCGTGTCCGCGGGCGACTTCGTGGCGGAGGTGTACCTCGCGTCCAGCGAGGGCGCGTCCGGCGGCTACTCCGGCACGTACGTGTACCTGGTCGCGGTGCCGGTGGCGTCGCAGGGTGGCCAGCTCCAGACGGGCTACTGGCTGGACTACAAGCGCTTCCTGGACGACCTGGAGTCGCCTGAGTCCATCGGCCGCGAGGCCACGAAGCGCGCCGTGCGCATGCTGGGCGCGAAGCCGGTGAAGACGCAGCAGGTGCCGGTGGTGTTCGACCCGCTGGTGGCCGCGAGCTTCGTGGGCAACCTGTCCCAGGCCGCCAACGGCAACGCCGTGTACCAGCAGTCCAGCGTGCTCGCGCCCCACCTGGGCAAGCGGCTCGCGGGCAAGCACGTCACGCTGGTGGATGACGGCCTCCTCCCCCGGGGCCTGGCCACCGCGCCATTCGATGGCGAGGGCGTCCCCACCCGCCGCACGCCCATCCTGGATCAGGGCGTGCTGTCCGGCTTCCTCTACGACGCCTTCACCGCGCGCAAGGCGAAGGCGCGCACCACGGGCAACGCGTCGCGCGGCTACAGCGCGCTGCCGGGCATCGGAACCACCAACCTCTACCTGGAGAAGGGCACGAAGACGCCGGAGGAGCTGATCCGCGAAGTGCCCCAGGGCCTCTACGTCACCGCCCTGCTGGGCCACGGCGCGGATCCGGTGTCCGGGGACATGTCCTGCGGGGCCAACGGCCTTTGGATCGAGAACGGTGAGCTGACCCACCCGGTGCAGGAGGTGACGGTCGCGGGCCACCTCCTCCAGATGTTGAAGGACGTGGACGCGGTGGGCAGCGACCTCCAGTTCCGGGGCGGCAGCGTGGGCGCACCCACTGTCCGCTTCCGACAGCTCACCGTGTCGGGCGCGTAGCCAGCCCGGCCCGGTCGCCTACGCTCGCGGACCTCATTTCCACCGGCACGAGGTGACGTCCGCATGGCCGCGAAGTCCGCCCGCAAGTCCTCCCCCGCGAAGTCGAAGTCGGCCACGCCGCGCAAGCCGCGCCGCAAGAAGGCCGAACCGAAGTCGCGGGGGCTGAGCGCGGCGGAGGTGGCGAGCGAGGCCGTGGCCTTCCCCGACGCCCTCCTCCAGGCCGTACGCGAGGACGGCGGCCAGGTGCTGTCCGTCTACCGCGACCCGCTGGGCGGACACCCCGTCGTCTTCGCCGTGCTCCCCATCGACAAGGTGGAGCCCACGCCCTACCAGCGCGACCTGTCCGAGCCCCACGTCAAGCGGCTCGCCACCGCCATGGAGCGCCTGGACCGCTTCCTGGACCCCGTCATCGCGGTGCGCGTGGAGGGCCGCTACTGGACGCCCAACGGCAACCACCGCCTCAACGCCAGCAAGCTGCTGGGCGCGAAGTCCATCGTCGCGCTGCTCCTGCCGGACGAGGACGTGGCCTACCAAATCCTCGCCCTCAACACGGAGAAGGCCCACAACCTGAAGGAGCGCTCGCTGGAGGTCATCCGCATGGCGCGGGGCCTGGTCGGCGCGAACCGCCCGGGCAAGGAGTCCGCCTTCTCCCACCTCTTCGAGGAGCCCTCCTTCCTCACCCTGGGTGCCGCCTACGAGAAGCGCCCCCGCTTCTCCGCGGGCGCCTACCACCCCTTCGTCAAGGTGGTGGACGGATTCCAGGAGGTGCCGCTGCCCCAGGCCCTGGCCGTGCGCGACGCCCAGGCGGAGCTGCTGCTGGAGCTGGACGACGCGGTGGTCTCCGTCGTCAACGCCCTCAAGGAGCGCGGCCTCCAGAGCCCCTACCTCAAGAACTTCGTCGTCGCCCGGCTCAACTTCCTGCGCTTCCGCAAGGACGGCCCGCCTCCCACCTTCGACACCACCGTGCGCCGCATGCTGGCCAGCGCCCTGCGCTTCAACGTGGACAAGGTGCGCCGCGAGGACATTGGCCGCATGGGCGGCGGGCCCCTGGAGCCGGACGAAGAGCAGGTCTGAAGGGAATGGGGATTGCAGGGCCGTGTTGAGAGAGGCCCGCACTCCCATGACATCTCCCACGGTCCTGGTCGTCGACGACGACCGCGCCAACCTCGATTCGGTCGCCCGCATCTTCCAGCGGGAAGGCTTCGCCACGTTGTCCGCCGCGCAGGGCACGGAGGCGCTGGAGTTGCTCCGGCGCCCCGAAGTCAGCGTCATGGTCACCGACCTGATGATGCCCGGCATGGACGGCCAGGAGCTGCTCAAGGCCAGCCGCGCCATCCGCCCGGACGTGGAGGTCGTGCTGATGACCGCCTACGGCACGGTGGAGACGGCCGTGGCCGCCATGAAGGACGGCGCCTACGACTTCATCACCAAGCCCCTCAAGCGCCACGCCCTGGTGAAGGCCGTGCAGAAGGCGCTGGAGAAGCAGGCGCTCGTCCAGGAGAACACCTCCCTCAAGGCGAAGCTCGCGGAGATCAACCCCGCGGGCGGGCGCGCCATGGTGGGCCAGTCCCCCGCCTTCCGCGCCATGCTGGACACCATCCGCCAGGCGGCGCCCTCCACCGCCACGGTGCTCTTGCTGGGCGAATCCGGCACCGGCAAGGAGCTGGCCGCGCGTGCGCTGCATGAGCACTCCGCCCGGGCGAAGCAGTCCTTCATCGCCGTCAACTGCGGCGCCATCCCGGAGAGCATCCTGGAGGCGGAGCTCTTCGGCGTGGAGCGCGGCGCGTACACCGGCGCCGTCACCCGCCGCGAGGGCCGCTTCGAGCGCGCCAACGGCGGCACCCTCTTCCTGGACGAGGTGGGCGAGATGCCCCTCTCCGCGCAGGTGAAGCTCCTGCGTGTGCTCCAGGAGGGAGAGCTGGAGCGCCTGGGCGGCACGCAGACGGTGAAGGTGGACGTGCGGCTGGTCGCCGCCACCAACAAGGACCTGCAGAAGGAGGTCGCGGAGGGCCGCTTCCGCGAGGACCTCTACTACCGCCTGCACGTGGTGGAGATCCGCGTGCCCGCGCTCGCGTCGCGCCGCGAGGACATCCCGCTGCTGGCGGAGGCGTTCCTGCGCCGCTTCTCCGCGAAGAACGGCAAGGTGCTGCGCGGCTTCTCCCCGGACGCCCTGAGCGTGCTGGAGAACTACGCGTGGCCCGGCAACGTGCGGGAGCTGGAGCACGCCGTGGAGCGCGCCGTGGTGCTGGCCCGCACGGACGTGCTGGAGGCCAGCGACCTGCCAGAGTCCGTGCGCAAGGGGCCCCTGGGCTCCGCCGGACAGCTGGTCATCCCCATCGGGACGCCCATGGAGGAGATTGAAAGGCGCGTCATCCACGAGACCCTGCGCCACACCCGCGGGGACAAGACGCTCGC
>NZ_RAWN01000350.1:0-5251 GCF_003668895.1 Corallococcus sp. AB045 | reverse complement strand
GAACGGAGGGCATGAGCGGGCGGGGATTCTAGACGGCTTCGGGCTCGCGCGGGCTGTCTGTCGGTGCAGGCCGTGCCCGGCAGGTGGGCAGCCGGGCACGGCGCGTCAAAAGCGTGTGTGCCGGTTTGTTTTCTCGCGGTGCGAGAGGGGGGGCGGTGCCCGCGGGTTGGGATGCTTCAGGGTGAAAGCATCGCGGTGGCCCAGGTGGGCTCCAAGACAACGGCCGCCCTCCCCATGACGGGAAGGACGGCCGTGTCAGGACTTCGGTGTGGATGCGGCGTCAGTCGCCTTCGTAGATGCCGATGGCGCCCGGGGTGACAGGACCCTTGACCGGTTCAATGGGCGTGAAGGCCACGAGCATGCGGCGGCGGGCTCCGGAGCGGTCCACCTGGATGTCCGGGATGCGCAGCCCGGAGAGAGGCTGGCCGAAGAGCGAGTAGCTGTACTTCGTGACGCCCCCTCCCACGCGGCTGATTCCGCCGCCCCAGGCAGCTCCTGCCCACGCGCTGTTGTCCAGGGGATCCACCGCGACGCTGGCCACGTGCGGAGCGATGAGGTCGTTCTTCAAGCTGCGCAGGACATTTCCCTCAGCGTCGAGCTGCAGGAGCCCGTTGGCGAAGGAGCTGACCCAGACGCGATTGGTACCGTCGGGGACGACTGCCATCGCGGAGACGAGGTCCTCCGTCCGCTCCTCGGGGCGGGCGTAGGGCCATTCCTGCTCACCCACCGCATCCGTCCAGAGGTCCCGGCGGTTCCACTTGTACTCCCGATTCTCAGTCATCTCCTGGGCCCTCCAGAAGTTGAGGCCCGTCGTGCCGTAGTAGTACTTGGTGGAGCGGTTGGCGCCGCCAATCCAGACGTCGTGGTTGGGCAGGGGCGCGATGCCGTAGTAGGCGTCCGTCAGGAGCGCATCCCGGACCTGGTACTTGCTGAAGTCGGTGCCGTACTGGAGTTTATCGCTCGCGTAGTTGCTGTAGATGAACGCGCTGTAGGCCGGGTGGCTGTGCTCTTCCAGGCCCGAGCACTCCAGCTTCCCGTTGCACGTCGGGTCGCCCGCGTAGTGCGCATCTCCACGGGCGAAGCCGTGGTTTCCGCCAAACCAGACGCTGCTGTTATCGGGGTTGGAGTCCTTGTCGTAGGCGATCCGGTAGACGTGGCAGAGCTTCTCCCGCCGCTCGTAGCCTGAAACCACGCCCGGACCGGAAGAGATGTCGTAGTGCACGACCTTCAGGGTGCCGTCGGCACGCAGCTCCACGCGGTCGGCGTCACCGCTCTTGTAGACGCTGGCGTCCGCAGGCCGCCTGGCCTGAACAGCGGTGTCCCATTCACTTTCGCAGTCCACGGGTGCCGGCTTGCCCGCGTAGCCCACGAAGACCGCGCCGTCCCAGGCGCCCGCGACGGAGATGACCTTGAGATAGGGCGTGCCCGTCGGCGCGCTGCCGTCCGGCATGTAGCCGTAGGGACGCAGGCCGTCGGCGATCGTGAACTTCCGGAAGGTGCTCTCTCCCTTCTTCAGGAGGAACAGCCCCTCTTCGCCGCCCGCGACCCAGACGTTGCCTCCTTCATCCGCGGTCACGCCGTAGACGAAGCGGGGCCCGCCCTGCTCGCGGCCGTAGAAGGTCCAGCCCGGCGCGGACGGCAGCTCGTACTCCGTTTCACCGGGATCCGTCGTGCCCGCGTCGGTACCTGCATCCGTGCCGGTGCCCGCATCCGTCCCCGTGCCGGCGTCGGTGCCTGTGCCCGCATCCGTCCCGGTGCCCGCGTCGGGAACCTGCGTGCCCGCGTCGGGAACCTGCGTGCCCGCGTCCACCTCACCCGTGCCCGCGTCCGGCAGCCGCGGGTCCTCGTCCACGGGCGTGACCGGCACCTCCACCTGGGTCGTGTCGCCGTCGTCCCCGCCGCAGCCCGTCCACCCCAGCGCTCCCGCCAGGAGGAGCGCCCCCGTCCACCGCCACCCGTGCTTCATATGCCGCCCACCTCACACTGGTCCGGGGGAAGGTCCCCCGGCGCGAAACCATTGTTCGCGGCCATCAAGGCAAGGAGGGTGCCAGCCCCCGGGGGCCGGTAACCGTCGGGGCACTGGCAGTGTGCGTCGGTTGAGCGACACCGGGTGGGCAACCCTGTACCCAATGTGTGAACGCCGGGGTCCCGGAGCGCCCCCCAACCGTGCTAGGGCCTGGGCAATGGCAGGCAACGACGCACGCGGCCGCACCCCGCTGTCCCTCGTGGGACAGGAGCCGGACCTCGTCTTCTACACACGGCAGGCCGCCGAACACGGCGGGCCCGTGCTGGTGCTGGGCGCCGCCAACGGCCGGGTGCCCTGGGCGCTCGCGGGCCACGGCTTCTCCACCGTCGGTGTGGACCCCTCCGAGGCGATGATCCGCTCCGCCGAGGAGCGCCGCGCCTCCGAATCCCCGGACGTCTCCGCGCGCACGCGCCTCATCGCCACGGACCCCCGCGCGCTGCGGCTGCCAGAGCAGTTCCCCCTGGTGCTCGCTCCGCAGCACGCGCTGGGCCTGATGCCCGGCCGCGACGACCTGGAGGCGTTCCTCGCCACCGTGCGCCACCACCTGGCCCCCGGCGGGACCTTCATCTACGACGTGCTCAACGCCCCGCGCGAACCCGTGCTGCCTCGCGACGACGACGAGCCCGGCTCCGCCGTGGAGCCCCGCCGCCCCCTCTTCGCCCTGCACCTGCGCGAGCGGCGTCCGGCGGGCGGCCAGAGCCCCATCCGCCGCCTCAAGCTGAAGCACTTCCTGCCGGAGGAACTGGAGAACGCCCTCATCGCCAGCGGCCTCACCCTGCGCGAGCGCTACGGCCGCTTCGACGGCAAGCCCTTCGACCTGGAGGACCTGCGCCAGATTGGCGTCGCCGGGACTTGAAGCGCCCGCTTCAGCGCTCGAAGCGGTAGCCCAGGCCGCGCACGGTGAGGAAGTGCCGGGGCGCTTCCGGGTCCGACTCGAACTTGAGCCGCAGCTGGCGCATGAAGTTGTCCACCGTGCGCGCGCTGCCCTCGTAGTGGTAGCCCCACGCGCCGGACAGGAGCTCCTCGCGGGTGAAGGTGCGGCCCGGGTGGGCGAGGAAGTGCGCCAGCAGCTTGAACTCCTGCGCCGTCAGCTCCACCGGCTGCCCGTCGCGCGCCACCGTGCGCTGGGACAGGTCCACCTTCACGTCCCCGAACGTCACCGGCGGCGGCGTGATGCCCGTGGCACCGAACCGGCGGCGCAGCACCGCCTTGATGCGCGCGAGCAATTCCTGGAGGCCGAAGGGCTTCACCACGTAGTCGTCCGCGCCCAGGTTGAGGCCCAGGATTTTATCCGACTCCTGGCCCCGCGCGGACAGCACCACCACGGGCGTGTCCCGGCCGCGCTGGCGCAGCTCGCGGATGACTTCGTAGCCGTTCAGCTCCGGCAGCATCAGGTCCAGCACCAGCAGGTCCGGCGCCTCGTCCAGCGCCTTGGCCAGGCCCGTGCGGCCGTCCTGGGCCTGGAGCACTTCGTAGCCTTCGAAGCGCAGGTTCATGGACACGCCGGTGAGGATGGACAGGTCGTCCTCCACCACCAGGATGCGCTGGGGCTTCTCCTCTTGGGGAACGGACGTGCTCATGCGCGGCTGACCGGAAGCTGGAGGGTGAAGCAGCTGCCCTGGCCGGGCTCGCTCTTCACGGTGATGCGGCCGCCGTGCGCGTCCACGATGCGCTTGCTGATGGCGAGCCCCAGGCCGCTGCCCTCCGTCTTGCGCGTGAGCAGGTTGTCCACCCGGTAGAAGCGCTCGAAGATGCGCTTGCGGTCCTTCTTGGCGATGCCCACTCCGTTGTCCTCCACCGACAGGTTCACGTGTCCGCCGTCTCTCTGTGCCCGGAGGGCGATTTTGCGGTGGGTGGGCCCACTGTACTTGTAGGCATTCTGCAACAGGTTGAGCAGCGCGCCCGCCACCGCGACCCGGTCCACGTCGACATGGGGGAGCCCGTCCTCCACCTTCACGGTGAACTCCATGCCGTCGCCGTGCCGCTGCGTGCGGAAGGCCACCACCGCCGCGTCCACCACGTCCGTCACCGGCAGGGACTCGCGCTGGTACACCTTGCGGCCGTTCTCGATGCGCGCCCAGTCCAGCACCCGCTCGATGAGGTCCGACAGGCGCTCGGTCTCCTTCGTGAGCAGGTCCAGCACCTCCTGCTGCTGCGCCGGGTCCTTCAGCCGGCCCAGGGCCAGCGTCTCGATGAACATCCGGATGGAGGTGAGCGGTGTGCGCAGCTCATGGCTCACCAGCGACACGAAGTCCGTCTTCATGCGCGACAGGCGCGCCTCGCGGTAGAGCACGCGGGCGGTGTAGCCCACGCCGAAGGTGAGCGTCAGATAGAACAGGCCCAGGAGCACGCCGTACACGGCGCGGTTGCGCGTGGACGCGCTCGCCACCGGGTCCTCGCCCATGGGCAGCACCACCAGGCGGAAGTCCTGCAACGGCGCGGACAGCACGCGCTCCGCGAGCACCGGCGGCCCCATCGCGTTCTGCCGCGCCTGGGCCACCTCCGACATCAGCCGGTTGACGAGCCCACCCTCGCTGGACGTGTCGCGCGGCACGGGCAGCAGCGTGAAGCGCACCGGCTCCGACGTGGCCCGCCCCTGCGCCTTGTCCGACAGGAGCGAGTCCAGCGCCACGCCCGACAGCCGCACGCCCCGCACGGTGGCGCCCTGGCGCTCGGCGGCCACCATCACCGCGCGGCCTCCCGTGGCGAGCGAGAAGACGGTGGGCACCGTGGGCAGCGAGGCGGCCTCCGGCACCAGCGCCGCCAGGGCCTCCGCCAGCTGCGGGTCCTTCGTGTGGATGAGCCCGTTCTCCACGTGGAAGGTGCCGTCCGGGTCGGACAGCTCCTGGTCATCCGGCAGGAGGAAGGCCAGCCGCTCGGTGCCCACGCGCTCCAACCGTCCGCTGCTGAGCGCGCGGGGCACCTCCGCGGACAGGTCCGCCAGCGTCCCCCGCCACGCGGCCTCCAGGCGTTTCTCCACCGCGGCGCGCTCGTTGATGATGGCCACGACGCCGAAGCCGGACAGGCCGGCCGAGGGCAGCACGACCAGCAGGATGAGCAGCGCGAACGTGCGCCGGAAGCTGAGGATGACGGGCGCGGGACGAGACACGGCTCCCTGTGTCTACACGCGACGGCGGCTGGGTGCTCGCGGCTTTTGGGGGAGGGGGGAGTCTTCCCGACATTGTCCGGAGGCATACGGCGGGTGGGGAGGGCGTCGACTTCGGG
>NZ_RAWN01000349.1:0-5287 GCF_003668895.1 Corallococcus sp. AB045 | reverse complement strand
GGACGGGGGCGCGAAGGCGGGCTGCGAAAGCACCCGCTGGACGAAGTCGCGCAGGGGCTGCACGTGCTCCTTCTCGCGCCACTCGGCGGCCAGGTCCTCGATGACGTGGTGCTCCTCGACGAGCCGGCCGTCGACGTAGTGGCGGACGATGGGGTGGAGGAAGGCGCTCTCCTTGGCGCGGTTCACGTCGCCGCGGTGGATGCGCTCGCTGGAGAACGGATCGGCGCCCGCCGAGTGCCCGAACTCCATCGTCAGCATCAGCAGCCCGGTGCCCTGGCGCGCCAGGTGCTCACGCGCGTAGTCGACGGAGAACTCCTCGCGCCCCACGCCCTGCCCGCCACCGGTCAGCTCCAGCACGTCACACAGAAAGCCCGGCTGTTGCCAGAGCGAGGACGTGGTGTTGATGCGGTCCAGCAGCCAGTCCGTGATCTCCTCCTGCCCGGAGACGGCCCGGGAGATGGGCCAGGGCTTGCCGTGATACCTGGACTCCAGGATGCGGCTCAGGGAGCGGATGTTGTAGCGGAAGCCGTGGATGAAGCCGGACATGTACTTCTTCAGGTCCCGCATCTGCATGATGGTGCCGGCGAAGAAGAGGCCGGGCACGTTCACCGACTCCCACTCGCTGGTCTGCATGGGAAAGCGGCGGCAGGGCGTCACCGCGGGGCGGCAGGCTTCGTCAAAGAGCGTGTTGTCGAACTTGAAGCCCGTGCAGAGGATGATCCGGTCGTAGCTCAGCGTCTCCACCTCGCCGCCAGCGTGCGAGTACTGGAAGGTGACTTCGTAGTGGTCACCGACGCGGTTGATGCCGAGCACCTGGGCATCCAGCAGCGCGTTCTGCATCTTGAGCTGGTAGGTGTCGAGGAGGTTGTTGTTGACCGCCCGGAGGTCCCCCACGAAGTGCGTGCGCCAGGCCAGGCGGATGGGCCTGGGGCTGGCCAGGTGGAGGACCGCCGCGCTCTCCATGAGGTGGTCCGCGGTCTCGAAGGCGGAGTTGCCCTTGCCGAGGATGAGGACGCGCTTGTTGCGGAACTCGGTGACGTCCAGGCTGACGGAGCCATAGCGGTCGGCGAGCTCCAGGCCGGGGATGTCCGGCAGGTTCTCCCGCGACACGCCGGTGGCGACGATGAGCCGGTCACACGTGAAGGTCTTCCCCTCGGCGGTGCTCAGCTCGAAGCGCTCCTTGCGCCGGATCACGGTGACGTTGACGCCGTACTGGATGTTCAGCGCGTGGCGCGAGGCGAAGGCCGAAAGGTAGGCGGGCATGGTGTCCGCCGGAGGGAAGTAGCTCTGTGAGAACTCCTTGAAGAGCGGCCCTTCGTGATTGTTGGACAGCAGGGAGTTCCAGTCCCAGCGAAGGTTCAGCTCGGGGTCCTCGTGGCCCGTGTAGACCTTGTTGATGGAGATGAGCTTGCGGTGGCGCGGGAAGGACTCGAAGAAGGTTCCCGGAGAGGAGCCTCGCTCGAGGATCCGGTAGTCCCGGCCGTTCTCCTTGAGGAAGTAACCAGCCTGCAGGCCTGCGGGACCTGCGCCCAGAACCAGATACTCGTGGTGTTCCATCGTCGAGGCCTTTCGCGAGTCGGGCGAACGTTCGTCTGGCGGATGTGGAGTCGGCGGAAGGGTCAATCCTTGATGCCGACAACCATGTGCTTCTCGTAGCTGGAGTGGTGGACGGGGCCTGGGAGGAAGCCCGCTTGTCGCAGCAAGCCGTGGTACTGCGAGGCGCTCCGGTGTCTGCCGCCCGTCTCCAGCAGCATGCAAAGGTCCATGAGCGCGGTGGGCAGGGGCCCGGTGCGCTGCTCGTTGAAGAGGCGCTCCAGGATGAGGACCCGGCCGCCCGGGGCCAGGGCCGCGTGGACCGAGCGGAGCAGGCGGACGCTCTGGGGATCCGTCCAGTCCGAGAGGATGAAGCCCAGCGCGTACACGTCCGCGCGAGGCAGCGTGGACTCGAAGAAATCGCCACCGGTGAAGCCCAGCCGGGTGGAGAGCCCATACTCGCTCCGCGTCCGGGCCACGGTGGGCTCCATCGCGGGTCTGTCGAAGACCTCGGCGGTCAGCGCCGGCCAGCGCTGGAGCGCGGCGACAGCGAACGAACCACTGCCACCCCCCAGATCCACGAGGTGCCCCCCTCGCTCCAGGCGCAGGTGATCCACCAGCTCCGTGGCGGCCTGGTATCCCAGGCTCCACATGGCCCGGGCAAAGCGCTCCAGGGCCGCCGCATCCTGATACATGATGTCGAAGGGAGCCGCGCCTTCCCCGGGCAGCACCTTCTTCCATTGGGGAGCGCCATCCACCATGGCCTCGCCCAGGTGCTGGAAGGTCCGCGTCGAGAAATTCTTCAGCAGGGGGAAGACACCCCCACAGTAGAGACTGCTATCGCGTCTCAGGAAGGGGCGGACCGGGTCGGGCATGCGGTACCCGTCGCCTTCGCGCGTGAGCAATTGCAGACTGACGAGCGCGGTCAGGAGCCTGTCCAACGCAAGCGGCTCGGTCTTCACCTCCGAGGCAAGCGCTGGGCCCTCATGCGTGCCTCCCTGAGCGAGCCTGTCGAGCAAGCCCAGATCATCCGCTGCGAATAACACATGGCTGGCCATGAAGCCGAAAATGGCCCTCTCCAGCGCGGGCGGCGGCAGATGGCCATCTGGCTTTGGATTCTCAAGCATGGACCCCCCCGTGTCACAGCACTCAGCAACCCGAGCGCCTTCGTCGGTCAGCGGTGCCCCTACCAACTCCAGGCACCCACTGATGGAATGGCTTGATGCGTCAACGGCTGCTCGGGCACTGCGTCAGCCGGTGAACACTGACTTACTACAAGTGAAAGCTGCAATCAACATGGGTTGTCTGCTTTCGCGTGACTGTGAAGGTCGGAAAGGGCTGATTTGCAGGATGGGCGGATTTTTAATGGAGAAGACTCTCTTTGTGGTTGCGCCTGGGTCGGAATGGACAACGGGGCGCTCGGACTGCGGCTGCTTGAATCCGAGCGCCTCACGGAGGGCTTTGTCATCGCAACAATCCCTCGGCCTTCATGGCCTGCTGGACGCACGGTCGCTCCAGGATGCGTGCCTGGAACGCGCGCAGGGCTGGAAATGGCCCCAGGTCGACTTTGAGATAGCCGCACCAACTCAGCACGGTGAAGAGATAGGCGTCGGCGACCGTGAACCGCTCACCCATGAGGTACGGGCTGTTTTCAAGGGTGGGCTCCAGGGCCCTGAAGCGCTGGGCGAGCCGCGCGCGCGCGAATTGCTTCCCTGCCTCGGGGTAGGCCTCATTGACGAGGGACGCGAAGTGGATGTGCAGCTCCGAGGAGATGAAGTGGAGCTTCTCCTGGAGGCGGTAGCGCTCCAGGGTGCCTTGGGCCGGAGCAAGCCCACGCTCCGGGAGCCGGTCCGCGATGAACTGGAGGATGGCGGGGCCCTCCATCAGCAAGCTGCCGTCGTCGAGTTGCAGGACGGGGACATAGCCATGCGGGTTGATGACCTGGAAGTCCGCGCCCGTCTCCGTCCGCTGGTTGCGAAGGCTGACCCGCTCGAGTTGAAAGGGCAGACCGGCTTCGCGCAGCGCGATGTGAGGTGAAAGCGACCCGGTTCCCGGTGTGTAGAAGAGCTTCATGTGATTGGCATCCTCGATTCTGGACGGGAGGGGACGGATTTCTGCACGGCCGAACGCTGTCGCGCCACCTGCCAGTGGGGGGCGCATCGAATGTCCGGTGTATGTGCAAGGAAGCGCCTTGAGGCGCCAGCTCAGGGCTCGTTGAAGATGAGCAGGCCCCGTGAGGTGTCCACGACGTACACGTGGCCGTCCCCGGGAACGCGGATGCCAATGGCGCCTTCGAGCAGATCATCGCCCCTGTGCAGGTCTGACTCGCGGAACGTGTTGAAGTAGGCGATCTCGCGCGGCTGAGGGGGAACGGAGACGTCCAGCACGCGCAGCCCCTCCTGGTAGTAGGCGATGTAGAGCCGCTTGCCCTTGAGGATCATGTTGTGGATGGAGGTCTGCGGGCGCAGCTTGTAGCGCCCCATGAGCTGGATGTTCGTGGGGTCCGTGACGTCCAGCACGCGCAGGTGGGCGCCCTGGTACTCGCCTCCCTCGAAGGCGACGGTCTTCCCCGCGAAGGTGCCCACCGCGCTCGCGTGACTGGTCGCGAAGCTGTTGTCGGACTCGAACGTGTAGTGGCCCAGCTCCTGTGGGCTCATCGGGTCCTTCACGTCGTAGACGACGTAGCCCGCGCTGAAGTGGTTGACGTAGAGCCGGTCCTGGTAGGCGAAGGAGTCATGCGCCGAGGGAATCGCGGACGTCGTGTCGGCGGCGGTGAAGCGATTGAGCAGGACGGGCTGGAGCGGCGTGGAGATGTCGAAGATGAGTGTCTCGCCGGTGGGGGCGGGACCCGGCGACACGGCATACAGCCGGTTGCCGTCCACGAACATCGTGTGGACATCGATGGGGCCGCGGCCGGGCACGCTGCGCACGAAGGTCGGGTCCTCGGGGTGGGTGATATCGAAGACGATGACGCCCGAGCTCTTGCTGGCGATGTAGAGCGCGTCGTCCTTGGCCCAGGCCGCGTTCCAGTACGAGTCTCCCGGGAGGGTGATCCGCTTCGTGATGACAGGGTGGCTTGGGTCACGGACGTCGACCACCGCGAGCCCTCCTGGTGCCTGGGTGACCGGGTCGTCAATGGAGACGACGTAGGCGTGCTCGCGGTGGACATACACATCCACCGGGCGCACCGTCTGGACATGGGTCTCGGAGAGGAGTCGCAGCCCTCCTGACGCTTCGGACTCGCCCCGCGCCCAGGTCATCCTCGCGGCTTCGAAGGTGCCCGAGGTGGCGACCTTGCCATCGGTGCAGCGGGCGAAACACCCCGTCACCAGCCCGGACCCGGTGACGCCGCAGCCGGCGAAGACCAGGTTCCGGACGGTATCCCGGAAGGTGTATTGCGCGGAGACTCGGAAGCCTCCCTGGAGCTGCTGCCGCGTGACCGGAGCGCTCCGCATCGTCGGGAGGTGGTTCATGGTCGCGGTGCCGCCATCCTCGGGGACCCGGATGCCGGCGAAGTCCGCGAGGCCCGAGGCGTGGCGCATGTCCACCTGGTAGATGCCATGCGGCTCCAGGGTGGCGAGCGAGGCGGGGTCGCACGTCGACAGGTCGAAGAGGGATGGGTCGTCGCAGTCGACGACGGTCCCCGGGGGCGGTGTGAACGCGCAGGGCGCGTACTCGCCCCGGTCGACCCAGTCCGTCGGATCGACCAGGGGCGTATAGGTCCCGTCCCAGGTCTCCTCGGGAGGAGGAGGGG
>NZ_RAWN01000348.1:0-5287 GCF_003668895.1 Corallococcus sp. AB045 | reverse complement strand
CCGGGGGCGGGTTTCGGGGGCGCCTTCATGACAGAGTGGGTGTCATGCCCTCTGGTGGCGTCTCGACGGCCGAGCTCGCGGACCTGCTTGCGGCGCTGCCCTTCGGCCACCGGCTGTGGGTGCGCGGCATGGGGCGGTGTCTCTATCCGCTGTTGCGCAGCGGGGACGCGGTGCGGCTGTTGCGCTGCGGGCCGGAGCGGCTGGCGCGCGGGGACGTGGCGCTGGTGCGGCACGGGCCCCGGCTGGCCGCGCAGGTGGTGCTCTCCACACAACCCTGGGTGACGGAGTCACTGTTGGGCGGCACGGACGTGGCGGGCGGGGAGCTGGTGGGGCGCATCATCGCGCTCAAGCGCGGGCGGTGGGTGATGCGGCTGCCCCGGCCCACGCGGCCGGCGCTGTTCGTCCTGCAGCGCACCCTGTCCGGGGTGTGGACGAAGCCCGCGTCCCGGGCGGTGTTCCGCCACCTGCGCGACCTGTTCTCCGGGTGGACGAAGCCGCTGCGCCGCCAGTTCGTGGGCCCGCTCGAAATCCGGCTGGTGCGCCCGGAGGACCTGGACGCGCTGCTCGCCTTCGCCACGGAGCGGCTGGTGGTGTCCAGCACCTTCCTGCGCCGCCAACTGCGCGACCGGTGGGGCCTGCCGCAAGACAAGCGCGTGGGCGCGGCGGCGGGCGCCTTCGACGCGCAGGGGCACCTGCTCGGCTTCGCCTGGGCGGACGACTACCACCAGGAGGGGCTGTCCCTGGACGGCTTCTGGGTGCGCTCGCTGGTGGTGTCCCCCAAAGTGCGGCGCATGGGCGTGGCCACCGCGCTGGTGCGGTGCCTGGTGGAGGAGATCCACCGGCAGGGCGCGGACCGGCTCCACGCGGACATCGACGAGGACAACACCGCCTCCCTGCGGACCTTCTCCGGCCTGGGGTTCCGCCCCGCACCGGATCCGCTGACAGTGGCCACGAACCAGCAGTGGGACGCGGCGGGCGGAAGCAAGCGGCTGGTCGTGCTGGTCCGCCCGCTTCCGGCCTGACTCCCGACGGGGGTTGCGCTTCTCCGGTGGCTGGGCCAAACGGTGCGGCGTTCTGCTGTGGGCAGGGAAGGGTGGATCCGGTGTCTGAAGGGCGTGAGGGTGCGCAGTGGAAGGCGGACGGGGCGCTGGTGCTCCTCACCGTCTTCTGGGGACTGACGTTCGTGGTGGTGAAGGACGCGCTCGCGTTCGCGGACCCCTTCACCTTCCTCACCCTGCGCTTCGTGGTGGGCGCGACCGTGATGGCGCTCATCGCGCGCGGGCGGATGTTCGCGCCCGGCATCGTCCCCAAGGGGCTGCTGCTGGCGGTGGTGCTGTTCCTGTGCTTCGCGCTCCAGACGGTGGGGCTGACGGACACCACGCCGTCGCGCGCGGCGTTCCTCACCGGACTCAACGTCCTCTTCGTTCCGCTGATGTCCATGGTGCTGCTCAGGCGCATGCCCCGGTGGGGCACCACCGTGGGCGTGGTGCTGGCGGCGGTGGGGCTGTACTGGCTGACGCGTCCCACCGAGGAAGCCCTGCCGGGGGACGTGGGGGGCTTCCGTCTGGGGGACTGGCTGTCCATCGGGTGCGCGGTGGCGTACGCGGGGCACATCCTGCTCACCGAGCGCTTCGCTACGAAGGACAACGCGGTGGGCCTGGTGGCGGTGCAGTTGGTCGGCGTGGCGGTGCTGTCCGCGCTGGGCCTGCCCTTCGTGGAGCGCAAGCTGGAGTGGACCCCGCCGCTCGTGGGGGCGGTGCTCGCGTGTGGCGTGCTCGCGAGCGCGGTGGCCATCCTGGTGCAGACGTGGGGCCAGGCGCGCACCAGCGCGGTGCGCGCGGCGCTCATCTTCGCGCTGGAGCCGGTGTTCGCCTCGGCCTACTCCGTGGCGGTGGGCCGCGAGGTGCTGGGCCCGAAGGAGTGGCTGGGCGGCGCGCTCATCGTCGTGGGGGTCTTCGCGTCGGAGCTGGGCACGGCGGTGTGGGACGGATGGCGGGCACGGGGCCGCACGCCCGCCGCCTGAGCATCCGGCGCGCGGGGTGGGGGGCCGCGGCCGGGAGCGCGAGCGCCCGGGCCGCGCTATAGACAGCGCCCATCCCATGAGCGTGGATCTGAGACGCAACGGCCTGCACCTGACGGGCACGCCCCTGTCGCTGGACGCGAAGCGCAAGTCGCCGCTGTCCTTCGTCAGTCACGGGCACTCGGACCACATCGCCCGTCACGAGAGCACCATCGCCACGGCCGCCACGCTGCGCTTCATGGCGCACCGGCTGGGGCCGGTGGCGTCCCCGCTGTCCGTTCCCTTCCGCCGTCCGTTCGAATTGGGCCCGCTGCTGCTGGAGCTCCTGCCCGCGGGCCACATCCTGGGCAGCGCGCAGCTGCGCGTCACCCGCGCGGATGGCAAGCGCATCGTCTACACGGGGGACCTGAACACCGCGCCGTCGCTCACCGCGGAGGCCACGGAGGTCGCGGCCTGCGACACGCTGGTCATCGAGTCCACCTTCGGGCACCCGCGCTACCGCTTCCCGCCGCGCCCGGAGGTGCTGGGGCAGGTGGAGACGTGGCTGCGCGCGCAGCTCAACCGGGGCGTGACGCCGGTGCTGCTGGGCTACCCGCTGGGCAAGAGCCAGGAGGCGATGAAGCAGCTGGCCCTGCGCGGCTTCCACCTGGTGGCGCATCCGTCCATCTTCGAGGTCGCGGAGCTGTACGCGGAGCTGGGTGTCCCCATCGAGAACCTGCGCCGCTACGACGGCCGCGTGGAGCCGGGCGAGGTGCTCTTCTTCCCGCCGCACCTGGTGCGGGGCGGGGCCCTGGCGCCGCACTGGCCCCGGGCGACGGCGGTGCTCACCGGCTGGGCCATGGATCCGGGCGGCGCGCGGCGCTACGGCGCGGACGTGGCCTTCCCGCTGTCGGACCACGCGGACTTCCCGTCCCTCCTGCGCTACGTGAAGGACACCGGCGCGCGGGACGTCATCACCTGCCACGGCTTCGCGGAGGAGCTGGCCCAGGCGCTGCGCGACGCGGGCACGGACGCCCGCCCGCTGGGCAAGCCACAGCAGATGACCCTGTTTTGATTTCACCGCGCTGGCGTGTTGGAACGGGCGCCCGCTATGCCCACTCCTGCTCCCTCGCTGACTGGACACCTGGCCAACGTGCTGCTGTGCACGGACGCTGAACCCAAGCGCTTCGTCACCCGGGAAGTCCCCGAGGTGACGGTCGACTTCGCGGGCATCGTGGGGGACCGGCACGCGGGCCTCACCCGCAAGGCGGACGTGCGGGTGCCGTGGTTCCCCAAGGGCACGCTCATCCGCAACACCCGGCAGCTCTCCATCGTGTCTCGCGAGGAGCTGGTGGAGGTGGCGCGTACGCTGGGCGTGCCGCACGTGCTGGCGTCGTGGCTGGGCGCGAACCTGGAGCTCGTGGGCGTGCCGCGGCTGACGCACCTGCCGCCGGGGACGCGGCTGTTCTTCCCGGAAGAGGCCACGCTGGTGATGGAAGGGGAGAACCACCCCTGTGTGCAGCCCGGCCGCGTGATTGAAGCGCACCACCCGGACCTGAAGGGGCTCGCGGGCCGCTTCGTGAAGGCCGCGTGGCAGAAGCGCGGGCTGGTGGGCTGGGTGGAGCGCCCGGGCCTCATCCGCGCGGGCGACGCCGTGCGCGTGATGCTGCCGCCGCCGGTGACGTACTCGCTGCCCTCCGCGCCTTCCGAATCGGAGGCGGTGGGCTGAGCGTCCCCGCCTTCAGTGCACGGACAGGAAGATGCGCAGCTGCCAGGTGTCCTTCGTCACCGCCGGGAAGGCGTCGAAGCGGCTGTGGCGCCGGAAGAAATTCAGCTGCGAGCCCATCCCCAGGTTCCTGTGCACGGGGAGGTCCACCTGTAGCTGGGCCTGGTGCACCCGGTGCGAGCCGCCCGAGCCATCCACCACCACCACGTGTTCGGCGCCCGCCTCCAGCGTGACGACCTCCCAGTCCTCGCGCAGGTACGCCATCTGGAGCTGGAAGCCCAGGCCGGGGCCGTAGTCGTAGTCGCGGCCCTCGTTGCCCTCGCTGTCGGTGTGCTCGGAGGTGACGCCGGTGAGGAGGCTGCCGTCCACGAGCAGCGCGGTCCTCAGCCGGGAGCGGTTGAGGAACTTGTGCTCGTGCAGCAGGCCCACGTCCAGGGACTGGCCGCCCACCTCGTACGCGAGCGTGTCCGTATAATCGAGCTGCTGGAGCAGGCCCAGGCGCAGCTCGTCGCGCTCGGTGCGCAAGAGCGTGGACTTCACGAGCAACCCCTGCAGCCGCGCGTTGGTGACGAGGCTGTTCTCTCGCGAGGTGAACTGGACGCGCGCGTCGAAGGAGTCGAAGGGGCGGTGGTGCGCGCCCCGGTACATGTCGCCGTAGCGCAGGGCGCCCTGGATGAAGAATTGATCCTCGCCCCAGGCCAGGGACCTGCCGTCACCCAGCTTGAGGTAGCCCAACGAGGCCCAGCCCGCGATGTCATCCGGCCACCACTCCGTCGGCGAGGGGCCATGGTGGGAAACGTCGCCGCGCAGCACCCGGTTGAAGCCGCGCACGGGGCTGATGACACCGGCGGTCAGCTCGCGGACGAAGCGCTGGCGGCCCCGGGCCTCCGTGTCCAGCACCAGCGAGGACAGCCGGTAGAGGGCTTCGCCCATGGCCACGCCGCCCACGGTCGTGTTGATGAGGTCATTGGCGGATGGCGGCTCGTTCTCCGCGAACAGCTCCCACTGCAGGCTGCCCAGGAAGGTGAGCGGCACCGCGGCCTGGAACGGCAGGCCGTTGTCGCGCGCGGCCGTGTAGTAGAGGCTGCCGTGATACGGGTGGGCGAACTGGTTGGTGGAGAAGCCGTCCTGGTCCCAGACGAAGCCCGTGCGGAAGTTCTCCTTCCATACGGCAGGGCTTATCCGCGCCCAGTCCTTGTTCGCGATGTATCGGTCATACGTCCAGACGAACAGGTTGATGGCGGTCACTTCCCCGACCGCAATCCACGGGTGGGGCCCGGGGTTGTCCCGGATGGAGTCCTCCGTCAGCGGCGCATCCGCCGGCAGCGAGGGGTTCTCCTCGGTCGCGGGAGGGCAGGGGGCCCACTGGGTCTCCTGGCCGGGCGAAAACCGCGCCGCGCAGAGGCCCATGACGCTGTCCGGAACGAAGCGCACCATGTCCTGTGGCGAACCGTCCGCGAACGCGACGAAGGCGCGCAGGGCGCACGCCAGCGCCACGCCTCGCGGCAGCCACGGCTCCCGGAGTCCGCCGCGCCATGGCCCCCGCCCGCCGTGCCCCATCC
>NZ_RAWN01000347.1:0-5324 GCF_003668895.1 Corallococcus sp. AB045 | reverse complement strand
GCGCATGTCTCGTGGGCTCGGAGATGTGTATGAGAGACAGGGGGTGGGGGATGGCCTGGCCGGACACGCCCAGCTCGGCTTCCGCCTTGTCGTAGAAGGGAGCCAGCTCCTCGTAGGAGATGGGCCAGTCCGCCACGGTGGTGCCGGGCACTGCGCCCAGGGTGGAGCGCAGGCGGAAGTCCACCGGCTTGAGGCGGTAGAAGAAGCCGCTCATGTGCACGGTGCCGCCGCCCACGCAGTTGGCGGTCCACGCGGCGTTGCTGCGCTCGTAGCGGCCCTTGGCCCCCTGGCGCACCAGGTGCGGCTCCTCCCACGGCAGCGGCATGAAGAAGTTGCGGCGGCTGTTGAGGATCTCGTCGTGGACGAAGTCCTTGGGCTGGTAGTGGCGGCCCTTCTCCAGCACCACGACCTTGAAGCCCGCGCGCCCCAGCTCCAGCGCGAGCGGCGCTCCGCCCGCGCCGCTGCCCACGATGCACACGTCCACGGAAGGCAGGCTCACGGGTGGTGCCCTCCGCACTCGCGCAGGCACTTCGGGCCGTCGTAGCCCTCCGGCGGCGCCATGGCGAGCGTGCCCACGGTGTCGAAGCCCATCAGGCGCCAGCCCACGCGGCCCTTGTTGCCGCCGTAGGACGGGTCGCCCAGGAAGCCCTCCAGGCTGAGCGTCATCAACAGCTCGAAGAAGTGGGCCTCGCCGCTGCCGGCCGGGCTGTCCTTGAAGATGGCGAGCAGCTCGTCCTGCTGGGCGGGCGTGGCCTGCGCGAAGCCCTTCTGGAACATGCGCTGCGCGCGGCGCTCCAGCGCGGACAGGCCCTGGAGGAAGTCGCGGTGCATGGACTCCAGCCCCTGCGTCTCCAGGATGCGGTCGATGTAGAGCGCCACGTCCGCGTCCTGGGCGCCGGGGTCCTCGTCGCGGGGGAGGAGCCGCTCCGTGGCCGCGGCGACGACGGCGTACTCGAAAGCGGAGAAGGTGCGCAGCGTCTGCCCGGCGGAGGTGGTGCCGGTGGGCTCCGGGGCCTTCTTCGCTTCCGCCTCCTTCGAACGTTTACACGCAACGCCACCCAGCAGCACCACGCCGCCGCCGAAGAAGGTGAGTCGCTGGATGAAGGTGCGCCGGGACAGCTTCGGGGGGAGCGAACGCGCGCGAGCCATGGCGCGCGAGCCTAACCCAGGTGCCTGTGTTTCACGGCACCTGAGAAGGGGCCGGGGTCGGTTGGCCGCCCACCGCGTGCGTGACGTATGGGCGCACCGCGAGGCGTGACGGACAACGCGCGCGGCTGACATAGGATGGCGCACTCAACCAGGCCGACTGAACCAAGGAGAAGAACCGCATGAAACGGCACGCGTGGCTACTGGGAGCGGCGCTCGCGCTGGGATGTGGCGGCGGCAAGCCGGCCAATCCCGACGCGGGACCGAAGCCTGGAACGGATGCGGGCACGACGGAAACGCCCTTCGTGCGGCTGGTGGTGGACACCGGCGCGAGTGAATTGCACCGCATCTCCTCCATCGCGATGGCGGTGGGCCCCGATGACCGCATCGGCATCGCGTACTTCGTGAAGGTGGCCGGCAAGGAGCTGGACTACGAGCTGCGCTACCGCGAGGTGAAGGACGGTCAGGTGCAGCAGACCCCGGAAGTCATCCGGACCGTGCAGCGCGTATACGGCGTGTCGCTGGCCTTCGCCGCGAACGGGCAGCCCGCGGTGAGCTACCTGGGCGGCGTCAACGACGGCACCTCGCCGGAGTCCATCTTCTGGTTCCAGAGCGACCTGGCGGTGGCCTACCGCAACGCGAACGGGACGTGGACCGAACAGGTCGCCGTGCGGATGAGCAACGAGGCCCCGGCCAACTCCGTCAGCGACACGGGCCACGTGGTGGGCATCAGTCCGTCCATGGTGTTCAACGGGAACCAGGCCATCGTCTCCTACCGGGACGTGCACAACGGGCAGTTCCCGCAGCAGGACTGGAACGCCAGTGACATGGAGCTGGCCATCGGTGGGCCGACGTCGTGGCAGCACCAGATGGCGGCCGCGGGAGGCAATGGAGGCGAGGAGAAGCCCGCGTATGGCGGCCATTCCCAGGTGGTGATGGCGGACGGGCAGCCGGCGCTGGTGTTCGACCTGGCCATCGGGGCCGCGGACGCGCCGGGAACGAACGTGTACTTCCAGCGCCGGGGCTCGGACGGACAGAGCTGGACGCCCGCGAGGATGATCCAGTCGGTGGGCAACACGCAGTTGGGCGCGTCGCTGGCGTACGACCCCGTGGTGGGCTTCGGCATCGCGGTGGTGGATCGCTCGGACAACAAGCTCACCTTCATCTCCTGTGACGGCAAGACCGGGTCGAAGTGCGCGTTGTCGGGAGACTGGACGGTGCCGGATCCCGTCTACCAGACGGGCACGGGGGGCTGGTACCCGTCGCTGGCGTTCGACCCGGCGACGCATGATCCGTCCATCGCGTTCCACGTCTGCTCGCTGGAGCCCGGACGCAACGAGGGTGGCTGCTCGCCGTCGGACGACGCGCTCGTCATCGCCACGCGCGTGGAGGGCCAGTGGCGTGAGACGACGGTGGACTTCGACGGAGGCTGGTCGCCGAAGCTGGCGTTCCTGTCCACGGGACAGCGCGTGGTGCTCTACCGCAACCCGGCGACCACCGCGCTGCACCTGGCGGTGGAGCGGTGAGCCTCGCGGGACGCGCCGTGGCGGCGTTGGGGCTCGCGGCCGTGCTGAGCGGCGCGGGCGCCGTCGCGTGCCGCGGAGACAACGAGCTGTCTGGCAGCGTGTCGGAGCTGTTCCCCGTCACCGACGTGTCGCGGGTGGAGATCCGCCGCAACCCGGAGGCGCTCCAGGTGAGCTACTTCCGCAACAACGGCCTGGACGTGGACCTGGTCGCGCGGCTCACGGTGGACACGGAAGGCGTGGACCTGAAGCCGGGCACGAAGGTGCAGCTTGGCGGCACCACGCCCTCCGGCCGCGAACGCGCGTCGGTGGTGCACGTGGCCGCGGGTGAGCCCGCGCGCGCCTTCACCCAGGTGGAGCGCGGCGACCTGGTGCTGGACGAAGGCGGCAACGTGGGCGAGGCCACGCGCGGGGACTTCTCCCTGTCGTTCAAGAAGGGCGACGGCTACGGCGCGGGGCGCAGCATGGAGGGGACGTTCAACTCCCTGGCGCTCGACGCGGGCTTCGGCCCGGACCTGGGCGACGTGGTGGTCGACGAGCCCGCGCCCTGAATCACTCCGGGGCTTCCGGTGACTTCACGCCGGAAGCCCTGGGTCTTCTCTTATGGCGTGCAGGTGTCGAGCGAGGCCATGCCCTGTGAGAGCTGTCCCTGGTGCGTGGCGAACTGCGCGAGCGCCGGAGCGCCGCCGTCCAGGAAGAGCTGGCGCGCGGCGTCCACCGCGTCCCGTGCGTGCACCGTCATGGTGGAGCCGGTGGCGTCCGTCACCTTCACCGCGCCGTCCGTCTGGCCCTGCGCGCGGATGAGCAGGGCGCCCGCCTCGTCGCGCGCGACCATGCCGTCCTCCAGCGGTTCGAAGTAGCGCACCACGGGCTCCTGGCCCTCGCGCTGGAGTTCCAGGCGCATGACGCCGGACTCTACGTCGCGGGACATCTTCAGCGTGTCGGTGGGGCCGAGCTTCACGATGCGCGTGTTGGAGTCTTCGCCCTCCACGCTGCTCACCGGGTTGCCGCCGGTCCAGAACTCGATGCTGTTGACGACGAGCGCGTCCACCAGCGTGCCGATTTCATAGACGGGCACCACGATGAACACGAGGAACACCAGCCACTGGACGAACTTGTTGCCGGAGATGCCCTTGTTGAACTGCCAGATCTTCGTCGTGAGCTTGAACGAGCCGAAGCAGCCTGTCGCGTGCATCATCAGGACACTCGCGCACAGCACACCGAGCCAGCGGGACGGACGCAACTTCATGAAGCCCTCCTGGGGGATGGGGGACCGCGTGAACGCGGCCGCCACCATGCCACGAAGGGCTCAGTCCGGCTCACTCTGAACGAGCCCGTACTTGTGCAGCAGTGAATAGAGGTGCTTGCGGTCCAGCTCCGCCTCGCGGGCGGCGCGGGCGATGTTGCCCCGGGCGCGGCCCAGCAGGCGCGTGAGGTACTCGCGCTCGAAGGCGCGGACGAGCTCGTCCTTGCACACCTTGAACGGCCCGGTGAACTCCACCGGCAGGAAGTCCCCGGCGGGGGCGGGCACGTCGCGGGTGAACTCTCGCAGGAGGTTCTCCCCGGCGAGGCCCGGGATGTCCACCATGTGCCGGGCGCGCTCCAGGGCGTTGCGCAATTCGCGCACGTTGCCCGGCCAGGTGTGCCCCAGGAACTGCTCCTGAATCTTCTCCGGCAGCCGGGGCCACAGGCCCTCGCCCGCGAAGGCCTCCACGAGCAGCGGGATGTCCTCCTTGCGGTCGCGCAGGGGCGGCAGGCTGAAGGTGAAGACAGACAGGCGGAAGTAGAGGTCCTCGCGGAAGCGGCCCGCCTGCGTCTCCGCCCACAGGTCCTTCTTGCTGGCCACGACGATGCGCGCGTCGAAGGAGATGGGGGTCGAGGAGCCCAGGCGGCGGAACTCGCGGTCCTCGATGGCGCGCAGCAGCTTGGGCTGCAGGTCC
Source organism: Corallococcus sp. AB045 (assembly GCF_003668895.1). Taxonomy (NCBI): domain Bacteria; kingdom Pseudomonadati; phylum Myxococcota; class Myxococcia; order Myxococcales; family Myxococcaceae; genus Corallococcus; species Corallococcus sp. AB045. Next base: position 715 of record NZ_RAWN01000347.1, on the reverse strand, counting down.
AGGGCGAGGTCGTCGATTTCGTCCAGGAAGAGGGTGCCTCCGTGGGCGCGCTCCAGGCACCCGATGCGCTGGCCCACCGCGCCGGTGAAGGCGCCCTTCTCATGGCCGAACAGCTCGGACTCGATGAGCGAGTCGGACACGCTGGCGCAGTCGAACACGACGAGCGGCCCGGCCGCGCGGGGGCTCAACTTGTGGATGGCCTTGGCGCCCGCGCCCTTGCCGGAGCCCGTCTCACCCACGAGCAGCACGGTGGAGTCCGTGGGGGCGATGCGCTGGAGCAGCGCGAAAATCTGCCGCATGGGCAGGCTGCGGCCCACGAGGTCGCCCAGCCGGTCCTCGGCGGTGGGCTCCACCTGCACGGGCGCCATCTGCGGGCTGAAGCGCAGGCGCACGTCGCCCACTTCCAGCAGGGCGCCGGGGCGCAGGAAGGCCTCGCGCACCTGGGCGCCGTCCAGGAAGGTGCCGTTGGTGGAGCCCAGGTCCTGCACGAGGAAGCGGTCACCCTGGCGGCGCACCACCAGGTGGTTGCGGCTGACCGTGGGGTGGTCGATGACGACGTCGTTGTCGGTGGACTTGCCGACGCGCAGGTCCTCCGTGGCGAGCGGGTACACGGTGCCCGCTCGCTCGGTGTCCAGCAGCACCAGGTGGAAGCGCTGCGCGGACAGCCGCTCCTCCTGCGCCCGCTCGGCGACGACGGTGTGCAGGGGGATGGGGG
>NZ_RAWN01000346.1:0-5374 GCF_003668895.1 Corallococcus sp. AB045 | reverse complement strand
GGCAGGGGACGGGGCTGGGGCTGTCACTCAGCCATGACATCATCGTGCAGGGCCACCAGGGCACGTTCCGCATGGAGACGGTGCCGGGTGAGTTCACGGAGTTCGTCATCACCCTGCCCAGGCGGGGGGGACGGCCATCAATGGAGCGAGGCTCGGGAACGCGATGAAGAACCCCATGGATCCCCAGCTGTTGGAAGCCTTCCAGGGCCGGTACGAACTCCTGTCGGAGCTGGGCGAGGGCGGCTTCGGCCGCGTCTACAAGGCCCGCCAGGTGACCACCGGCCAGAACGTGGCGGTGAAGCTCCTGCGCCTGACGGACGGCGCGACGCCAGAGTCCGTGGAGCGCCGCAGCGCGCGCTTCGAGCGCGAGATGAAGCTGTGCGCGCAGATGCACCACCCGAACATCGTGCGGCTCATCGACTCCGGTCGCGCGCAGGGCGGCGCCGTCTACTCCATCTTCGAGTTCGTGCCGGGGAAGAACCTGGCGCAGGTGCTCGCGGACGAGGGCGTGCTGGATCCGGTGGAGGCGCGCCACCTGATGCTCCAGCTGCTGGACGCGCTGGCGTGCGCGCACGCGCAGAACGTGGTGCACCGCGACCTGAAGCCCGCGAACATCATGGTCGTGCCCACCGGCGCCCGTCGCAACGCGCTGGTGCTGGACTTCGGCATCGGGTCGGTGACGGACGAGCTGACGCGCACGGAAGCGCAGCCGCGCATCACGTCCACCAATGAATCGCTGGGCACGCCGTCGTACGCGGCGCCGGAGCAGCTTCGCGGGCAGGCGCCCACGCCGCGCTCGGACCTGTACGCGTGGGGGCTGGTGTTCCTGGAGTGCCTCACCGGCCGCCGCATCTTCGAGGGCGCCACCGTCGCGGAGGTCATCTTCCAGCAGCTCTCCTCGGAGCCGGTGCCCATTCCGCCGGGCATCGCCGCGCACCCGCTGGGCAAGCTGCTCCAGCGTGTCACCGCGAAGGACCCGTCCCAGCGCACCGTGTCCGCGGAGGTGCTGCTGCGCCAGCTGGAGGCGGTGGACGTGTCCAACCTGCCGCGCCGGCCCGCGCCCGTGCGCATCCAGCCCGCCGCCCCCAACGCCGAGACGGCGACGGTGGAGGTGTCCAGTCGCACGCCCAACGCCCTGTCCACGCGCTCGCGCCGGTGGGCGGAGGGCGAGCGCCGCCAGCTGACGGTGGTGTGCTGCACGCTGTCCGCGACGCAGACGGCGCCGGGGCCGGTGGACATCGAGGAGTTGGATCACGTGCTGGGCGCCCAGCAGGAGGTCTGCATCGAGATCGCCCGGCGCTACAACGGCCACATCGCCAGCGCGCTGGGCGACATCGTCCTCTTCTACTTCGGCTATCCGGCGGCGCGGGAGGACGACGCGCGGCGCGCGGCGCAGGCGGCGCTGGACATGGTGGCGGAGGTGAAGCGGCGCGGCCGTGCCATCGAGGCCGAACGCGGCACGCGGGTGGAGATCCGCGTGGGCCTGCACACGGGCCTGGTGGTGTCGCGCGAGCAGCGGGACCCCACGCTCTCCGGCCTGGGCTTCGTGGTGGGCACCACGCCGAAGCTGGCCTTCCGGCTGTCCACCTCCGCGCCTTCGGGCGCCATCCTCGTCACGGGCGACACGCAGCAGCTGGTGCGCAAGCACTTCCCGTTGGAGCCCGCGCCCGCGTCCCCGAGCGAGCTGTTGCCCCCGGGGCTGGAGACGTTCGTGCTCCAGGGCGCGGACGCGACGTGGAGCGGCACAGACGACGCGCTCACGCTGGTGGGCCGCTCGCGCGAGCTGGACCTGGTGCTGTCGCGCTGGGAGCAGGCGCGCTCGGGGCAGGGGCAGGTGGTGCTGATTTCGGGCGAGCCGGGCATCGGCAAGTCGCGCCTCATGCGCGAGCTGGGAGACCGGCTGGGAGCGGAGCCCCACACGTGGCTGGAGTCCCGCTGCACGGAGGACAGCTCCGGACAGGCGTATGCCCCCGTGGTGGACCTGCTCACGCGGATGCTGGACCCGAACCGCGACCTGCCTCCGGAGGGCCGGCTGACGGGCCTGGAGGCGCTGCTGTCCGGCTACAGCTTCGAGCTGCCGGAGACGCTGCCCCTGTTCGCGTCGCTGCTGTCCCTGCCGCTGCCGCCGGAGCGCTGGGCGCCGCTGGACGTGTCACCCTTGAAGCACCGGGAGCTCACGCGCAACGCGCTGCTCGCGTTCCTCGCCGCGATGGCGGAGCGCCAGCCCGTGGTGCTGGCGCTGGAGGACCTGCACTGGGCGGACCCGTCCACGCTGGAGCTGCTCAAGACGCTGGTGGAGGAGGTGTCCTCGTCGCGCCTGCTCGCCGTGTTCAGCGCGCGGCCGGAGCTGGAGCCGCCCTGGGCCGCGTCGGCGGTGACGCAGGTGCAGCTGGGCGCGCTGGCTCGCGCGGAGGTGGAGCGGCTGGCCACCGCCGCCGTGGGAGGCCCGCTCTCGCCAGAGGCGTTGGAGGAGATCGCCACGCGCACGGACGGCATCCCGCTGTTCGTGGAGGAGCTGGTGCGCACGCTGCGCGAGTCCGGCGCGCTGGTGGAGCGCGAGGGCCGCTTCGCGTTGGAGGCCAGCAAGGCGGGCCCCTCGGTGCCGGGCACGCTGCGGGACTTGCTCGTCGCGCGCCTGGACCGGCTGGGCCGCGCCAAGGAGACCGCGCAGATCGCCTCCGTGCTGGGCCGCGAGCTGACGCATGAGCTCCTGCGCCACGTAAGCCCGCTGACGCCCGAGGCGCTGGAGGCGGACCTGGAGCGGCTGGTGGGCTCGGGACTGCTGCACCGCAAGCGCCGGCCGAAGGGGCCCGTGTACCTCTTCAAGCACGCGCTGGTGCGGGACGCGGCCTACGACTCGATGCTCAAGCGGTACCGCCAGCAGATGCACGCGAAGACGGCGGAGGCGATGGAGGCGCACTTCCAGGAACAGGTGGAGTCGCGGCCGGATCTGCTCGCGCACCACTGGGCCGCAGCGAACCTGAAGCGTAAGGCCATCCTCTACGCGCAGAAGGCCGCGTTCGCCGCGCTGGTGCGCTCCGCCTACCTGGAGGCCATCCTCTTCGCCCGGCTGGGCCTGTCGTGGCTGGACGCCATCGACGACCCGGTGGAGCGCGCGCAGCTGGAGCTGAGCCTCAACGGCGTGCTCGCGCCGGCGCTGATGTCCACGCAGGGCTGGCGCTCCCAGGACCTGCGCAACGTGGCCGAGCGCTCGCTGGAGCTGCTCTTCACGGTGGGGGAGAGCCCCTACGCGGCCCCGACGCTGTGGGTCCTCTCCATCTTCTACCACCTGGGAGGTGATCAGCGCCGGGTGCGCGGACTGCTGGACCGCCTGGTCGCGCTCGCGCAGCGCACCGGGGACGCGGGCCAGGAGGCGGTGGCGCTCACCATCCTCTCCAACATCGAGCTGCTGGAAGGCCGCCTGGGCGAGGCGAAGGCGAAGGCGGACCGGTGCCTGTCGCTGTTCGACCCGGTCGCGCACCGGATGCACCGCATCCTCTATGGACAGGACACGCGCGTGGGCGGCGAGTCCGTGCTGTGCCGGGGGATGTGGCTGCTCGGCTTCCCGGATCAGGCGAAGGCGCACGGCGAGGCCGCGGTGGCGTGGGGCCGCGAGCTGAACCACGGCACCAGCATCGGCTTGTCGTTCATCTACCTGCTGCTGATTGCCCAGGAGCACGGCGACCGGACGGAGGCGCTCCAGCTCATCTCCCAGCACGCGGAGCTGTCCCACCGCTACGGCCTGCTGGAGCAGTCCGCCTACGTGGGCATCCTGCGCGCGTGGGCCGTGAAGGACCTGGAGGTGATGCGTCGCAGCATCGCGCTGCGCGAGGCCTTCGGTACGGAGATGGACCAGCCGGCGTACTACGCCATGCTCGCGGAGCTGGAGCTGGAGCTGGGCCACGTGGAGGCGGCGCTCGCCTCCGTGGAGCGCGGCCGGCAGCGCGCGCAGGCCCTGGGCGAGGCGTACCACGAGTCCAAGATGCTTCACGTCAAGGGCCGGGTGCTGCTGCAGCGGGATGGAAACACTGCACTCTCCGCGGAGACGTGCTTCCGGCAGGCGGCGGAGGTGGCACACGCACAGGGCGCGCGGATGCGGGAGCTGCAGGCCGTCACCGCCCTGGCGCGGGTGCTCCAAGCATCCGGGCGACAGGAAGAAGCCCGGCAACGGCTGCAAACGGTCTACAGTACGTTCTCCGAAGGATGGGGGACGCCGCCCGTCTCGGAGGCCCGCGCGTTGTTGGATGCGCTGGGAGGAGAACGCTGACATGAGCAAGAAGAAGCCGGAGTCGAAGGCCGCGCCCGCACGTGCCCGTCCGGTGGCGCGCAAGCCCACGCGGGGCCCGGAGGCCAAGTCCTCGGTGAATGACTGGCAGGCCGTGTGGATGCGCGCCGTCGCGCTGGCGTGGAAGGAGCCCGAGTTCGAGGCGGCCCTCCAGAAGGACCCCCGTCAGGCCCTCAAGAAGCGCTTCGACTTCGACCTGCCCGCGAGCATCCACCTGAAGGTCGTCCCCTCCACCGCGAAGGACGCGGCGTCGGACGGCACCTGGAAGGTGAACAACGCGGAGGTGGAGCTGCACCTGCCGAAGAAGCCGGCCGACGTGGCGGACCACGCCGTGGCGCTCTCCAGCCTCACTGACACCTACGGCCGCTCGCACTGCTGCGGCAGCCCCTGCTGCTGAACGGCGCGGGGGGCGCTCAGCGGTCCGGAGACTCGCCCCCCGACACCGCGAAGGCGCCCACGCTGGCCTCGCCGAAGCCGTCCACGCCCGCCACGCGCTGGAAGAAGTCCGGATCGCTCCGGCCCAGCGCGTAGGGCCGCAGTCCCAGCGCGGTGGACACCAGGTAGAGCGTCTGCACCAGCGCTCCCGTGTCCTGCAGCACCAGTGAGTACGCCAGCGTCTCGTACTTCCACGCGAGCCGGGGCACGCGCGCGGCCACCACCATCAGCACCTCTGGCCGCTCGAAGGGCTCCACCGACGAGCGGGCTTCGTCCAGCAGCGCGTGGAACTCCGGCGTGGGGCCGCTCAGCTTCTCCAGCCGGTGGCCCAGCGGATCGTAGTGGTAGGCGCCCGGGGCCAGGCCCTGGCACTCGCCCACCATGGGGTAGAGCTCCAGCGCGTACGCCGCGCCCGCGCCGGGGTAGGGCCGGTCGGTGATTTCGCCGTCCTGCGTGGTGCGCACGTCGCGCACGCGCGCGGCGCGGAAGAGCAGCTCGCCCAGCTGCTTCACGGTGAGCGGTGTGGCGCCCCGGCCTCGCAGGCTGCGGCGGTCCTCCAGCACCTCCGTGAAGGAGCGGTCGCCGCCCGCGCGCAGCGCCTCCAGGTCCGGCCGGTACAGCTCCACGACCTCTTCGGTCACGGTGGGCTTGAGG
>NZ_RAWN01000345.1:0-5394 GCF_003668895.1 Corallococcus sp. AB045 | reverse complement strand
GACGGGGACGGCGGCGTCCCGGCCGGCGGGCACGTACTTCGACGCGGCGATGGCGGAGGCGGCCCGGCTCTATGAGGACCTGGAGTCCGAGCGGGCCCTGGCGGCGGTGACCCGGGCGCGGCGGCTGGCCCGCTCCGAAGAAGAGCGCAGCGCGGCGGCCATCTACGAGGGCGTCATCCTGGCGGACATGGGGCGGCGCGATGAGGCGCTGGCGTCGTTCCGGGCGGGGCTGCTGCTGACCCCGGAGGCCCGGCTGCCGGCGAAGGTGTCACCCAAGGTGGAGGGGGACTTCGAATTGGTGCGGAGCGCGGTGCGGCAGGAGCGCGCGGCGGTAGCGAAGCCGGCGGATGCGCCGGTGCGGCCTCCGGTGGCGTTGAGCCCGCCCCAGGTCGCGGCGGTGCCTGCTCCGGCTCCGGGCGTGGATTTGAAGGCGGATGCCCGTGAGGGCGGGATGCGCCGGGTGCCGACGGTGTCGTGGGTGCTGCTGGGCACGGGGGTGGTGGCGGGCGGTGTGGGGTCCATCATCGGGCTCCAGTCGCGCGGCAACGTGGGCTCCGCGCGCGACACGGACCTGTCCGGCGACGTGACCGGGCATCTGGACGATGCGCGGGGGCAGGCGGTCGTGGCGAACGTGCTCTTCGGCACGGCGCTGGCGGCGGCGGCCGGCGCCGTCATCACGTACTTCCTCAGCGGTGAATCCACCGGGTCGGCGGGTGGCCAGTGAAGTGCTGGCTCGCGACGGCCATCGCCTTGGGGGGCCTGGGAATCGGATGCACCGTCCCTGAGACAGACCAGGTCCTCCTGGAGCGGTTCTGTGAAGGGCGAGGGCCGCAGGCATTGGACGGTGTCCTGCGGGCGGATCCGAGCGCCTGCGATCGGGGCCTGGAGTTGACCCTCCAGCCCGTCGGTTTCAATCCCGGCTGCATCCGCGTGACCCTCAGGACCCAGGATGGCACCCGGACCGTGTCCACCCTCGTGCTGGGACGCCAGGAAGCACAGCCTGGAGAGCCCCTCCGGGTGGCGGTCTTGCTGGCCGACACCTGGCGAGGCGACGTCCTCTTCCACGTGGATGCGTTCGAGCAGACCTGCGACACGGCGCCCGTCGCGAGCCAGGTGCTCCCAGCAGTCCCGACGGACAAGGGACAGGTGGCCCAGGCACGGCTCGACCTGACCGCCGAGGACCTGGACCAGGATGGGTTTGTCTCCGCGGCCCAGGGCGGTACCGACTGTGATGACGCGAACGCGAACATCCATCCTGGCGCCGTGGAGCGGTGCAACGGGGTGGATGACAACTGCGTCGACGGAGAGCGCGACGCCGTGGATGCCCCGACGTGGTACGCCGACACGGACCTGGACGGCCATGGTGGGACGCCGGTCCGCGCATGCGTCGCCCCTGCGGGCGCGTATGCCGTGCGCGACGACTGCGACGACCGCAATCGCCTCGTCCATCCAGGTCAGGTCGAGTCCCTTTGCGATGGCAAGGACGACAACTGCAATGGCGACGTCGACGAAGGCTTCAATGTTGGCGCCCCCTGCACCACGGCGCAGTACCTCCCCGGCAGGCTGACCTGTGACGCCGCGCTTCCCACGCGCACCGTCTGCACGGCCATTCCTTCGGTCACGGCAATCGATTCCTCCGAGGTCCTGGAATGACGCCCCAGTCTTCTCACCGGCAGCTCGCGTCACGCGCGTGGATGGTGCTGACCTTCCTGCTTCCCCTGCTCACCGTCTGCTCCAACCCTCCGGACCGGACCTGTCCTTCGGGCTTGCTCTGTCCCGAGGGACGCCAGTGCGCCGCGAAGCAGGACATCTGCATCCCCTCGGACTGCGGCGACGGCATCGTCCAGGACGGCGAGGCCTGCGACGACGGCAACGTCATCGACGGTGACGGCTGCAACCGCACGTGCACCTCCAGGGAGGTGTGCGGAAACGGCGTCGTGGACATCGCCAAGGGCGAGAAGTGCGACGACGGCAACACGCTCGGCGGTGATGCCTGCAGCGCGGACTGCCGCTCCAGCGAGGTCTGCGGCAACGGCGTGCGTGACACCGCCGTGGGCGAGGTGTGCGACGACGGCAACAACGTGAGTGGTGACGGGTGCAGCGCGGACTGCCTGTCCCAGGAGACTTGCGGCAATGGCTATACCGACGTCGCAAGGGAAGAGCGCTGCGACGACGGCAACACCGAGGACGGTGACGGGTGCAGCGCGGACTGCCATGTGGCCGAGGTGTGCGGCGATGGCGCTCGGCAGGGCCGCGAGCAGTGTGACACCCAGGGCGAGTCGGGCACCTGCAATGCCAACTGCACCCTACCGGCTTGTGGCGACGGAATCGTGAATGCCACCGCTGGCGAGCAGTGCGAACACAACAACACGTCCGCGAGGAGCTGCCCCTATGGCCAGGCGACCTGCACCGTCTGCCGGGAGGACTGCATGGCGTTCGTCACCGCCCAGGGCAACGTCTGTGGTGATGGTGCACGAGACACGGTCTATGAAGCCTGCGACGACGGCAACACCACCACCGAGGCCTCCTGCCCCTACGGGACAGCGTCCTGCCAACGGTGCAACGCTGACTGTCAGAGCGCTCTCGCCCTCCGAGGCAATGTCTGCGGAGATGGCATCCAGGACCCGAGTGCCGCGAATGAGGCGTGCGACGACGGCAACACAACGACCGAGACGACCTGCCCGTATGGGGTGGCGAGCTGCGTGGTTTGCAGATCCGACTGCAAGGAGACCTTGAGCGTCACGGGCAACGTCTGTGGCGATGGCCTCGTGGACCGGTCCAACGAAGCCTGTGACGACGGCAATACGACCACGGAAACGGCTTGTCCCTACAACCTCGCGGTCTGTCAGCGATGCAGTAACGACTGCAAGACCGTGCTGCATCTCCAGGGCAATGTGTGTGGGGACGGCGTATTGGACCCGGCGGACGAGGCCTGCGACGACGGCAACACCCTCACCTGCGGCTCGTGCAGCGCCAACTGCCAGGTCAAGACGCTCCAGGCGGCGACGGGCACCATCACGGCCTCCTCCAGCACGAGCATGAATGATGGTGAGACGTTCACCATCAGCGACGGCATCAACACGCCCGTCACGTTCGAGGTGGACCGCAATGGAACGCTCCAGAACCCCGCCCACCAGCGGGTCCAGGTTGAAACCAATACGCCCGCGACCCAGGTCGCGCTCATCATCCGGGACGCCATCAACGCGGTGGCGGAACCGTTCGAAATCGAGGCGTCGGTCGTCACCGGAACGTTCGTCGTGAACGTCACCCACAACCTGAAGGGCTCCATCGGCAACCAGGTGATGACCGAAAAGATCACCAGCTCGACATTCAAGGTGAATGGGATGAACGGAGGCAGCGGCTACGACTGCACCCAGGGCACGAAATGCATGGGCAACGAGGACTGCGCATACGACCTCGTCTGCGATGGAGCCCGGGTCTGTAGCCAGCCCTGATCACGGTGTCAGGCAGGAAGCTGCTCACTCCGCCGCGAGGTTGAGCTTGAAGACGTTGTCCTGGCCCGCCTTCACTTCGAACGAGCGGGTCACGTCCTTGCCCAGGTCCTTGTTCACGACGCGCACTTGATGCGAGCCCTCCGTCGCCTCCACGGCGGCGAAGGGCGTCTGTCCCAGGCTCTTGCCGTCCAGGTACACCGTGCCGAACGGACGGACCCGGAACTCCACCTTGCCCTTGGGCAGGTCGCGACGGACCGGCGTGGCCACGCGGCGGACCGGCGGTGTGACCGGGCTGGTCGTCGCGGGCTTCACGGCAACGGTGGGTCGCGGAGTCGGCGCCACTTCCGCGACCACGCCCGCGTCGCGCACCTCGGCGGCGTTCTCCGTCGCGGGCTTCACTTCGGCCACGACAGCGGGAGTGCCACTGTCCACCGTCTCGGCGGCCACCGGTTCCACGCGCGTCGCCGGAACGACGGGTGTCCCCTTCGGCTCCTGCGGCTTCACATTCACGGTCGCAGCATCCGTCCGAGCCACCGGCGCGGCGGGCTTCTCCCCCTTCCCCAGGAGCGCCAGTCCCCCGGCGAGCCCCAGCACGCTCACCGCCACCATCACGCCCACCAGCTTCCGCCGGGGCGAGCGCACCGCGCCCGCGAGCAGGGGCTGCTCGGAGGCAACCCCCTTCGAGACCTCCTGAGGCTGTGGCCTGGAGGACTCCCGCAGCAGGCTGCCCGCTGAAGGCGTCGCGGGATCCGTCGCCGCGTCGAACCGGCTCGACGGCACGTCGCTCCCGGACGCCGTCACAGCGGGCGCCGCCATCGACCCCCGCGAGGCCAGCGGCTCCCACGCCGTGCCCGCGCGATGGGGCATGGGCGTCGTCGCTGCTTCCACCGCAGGCGCAACGGGCGCCGTCACCCGCCCCTTCGCGGGCGTGTGCGCGACGGGCGCGGCCTCGCCCCCTTCCATCACCTGCGCCACCAGCCGGGCAATCTGGTACGCGCCCACCGGTTCGCCCAGCGACAGCACGAAGCGCTCCAGGTCCGCCTGGAACGCGCGGCAGTCCGGGTAGCGCTGCTCCCGGTCCTTCGCGAGCGCCTGCTCCAAAATCCGCTGCATCGCCTCCGGCAGGTCCGGCCGGCGCTGCACCGCGGGCACGAAGGGCTCGAAGAGGATGGCCTGCATCATGCTCACGTCGGTCGTCGCGTCGAAGGGCCGCTTCCCGGTGAGCAGCTCGTAGAGCACGATGCCCAGCGCGTACACGTCCACGCGCCCATCCATGGGCCGGGCCTGCAGCTGCTCCGGCGGCATGTACGCCACCTTGCCCTTCACCACGCCCGTCGCCGTGCGGTGACTCTGCCCCGCCACCTTCGCGATGCCGAAGTCCACCACCTTCACCGTGCCCTGCCGCGACACCAGCACGTTCTCCGGACTGATGTCCCGGTGCACCAGCCCCAGCGGCGCGCCCGTCTCCGGGTCCGTCAGCTCGTGCGCGAACGCCAGCCCCTCCGCCGCGGCGGCCACCATCTTCGCGCACAGGCCCGCGGGCAGCGGCTGCTTCAATTCCATGGAGCGCTTGATGAGCCGGCGCAGCGTGGGCCCGTCGATGTACTCCATCGCCAGGAAGTAGCTGCCGTCCACCTCGCCGAAGTCGAAGATCTGCACCACGTTCGGGTGGTCCAGCCGGGCGGCCAGCTGCGCCTCGCCCAGGAACATCTCCACGAACGCCTCGTCCTCCGCCAGGTGAGGCAGGATGCGCTTGAGCACCAGCGTCTTCTCGAAGCCCCGGGGCCCCGCGGCCTTCGCGAGGAACACCTCGGCCATGCCTCCCGAGGCGAGCTTCCGCACCAGCTGGTACTTCCCCAATTGCATGGACCCAAAGCTTTCCCACGGATCACCGGAAAAGTGAAACCCCTGCCCGGCGCGGGCGTCCACCCGCCCACCC